>JAILNW010000358.1 GCA_024691145.1 Lachnospiraceae bacterium | reverse complement strand
GAAAAGGAAGCCGCCCGATGAGGGCATTGACACCTCTTGAAGGATAATCAGGAAGATCTATAAGCTTATATGGTAGAAAAGGAAGCCGCCCGATGAGGGCATTGACACACTAAATCCATTAAGTCCTAAAATTGTCCATATTAGTAGAAAAGGAAGCCGCCCGATGAGGGCATTGACACACGCCATTTCCGAGTTCCATAAATTCCACATTATACTGTAGAAAAGGAAACCGCCCGATCAGGGCATTTTAAGCAATTAAATAAACCACGTTATGAACTCTATGCGTAGATTCATAATGTGGTTATTTTTGTGCAAAAAATTATGATTTCACCTGTAATAAAATGTATTCAGCAAAGGAAAAATAAAGGTATAAACCTGCTTGGTTGATCCAAGATAAACAAAAAATGTGCAAAAAAAATTTATTCAGGAGATGTAAAATAAGTTCAGAAAGTGAGACAGAGACAAGGAAACTATAGCAGGAAAAAATATCAATATAGATGAAAAATAAAAGAATTATGGAGGATTTTATTATGAAAAGAGAAAATGTTTTTGATGTACTTCAGAAGGATATTATGGAAGCTAATCTTAGCGAAGATGAAAAGAACAAGATATTAAAGAACATAATGAATCTTAAAGATCAAAAAGTAAACATCATGATCACAGGAGCTACTGGCTGCGGTAAGAGTTCTACAATTAATGCACTATTTGATACTGAAGTAGCTAAGGTTGGTGTTGGTGTTGATCCAGAGACAATGGAAATAGAAAAATACGAACTTGACAATCTGATATTGTGGGATACTCCAGGGCTTGGTGATGGTAAAGAGGCTGACAAAAGACATGCTAAGAATATCATCAAAAAACTCACAGAGGTAGATGAGAATGGAAATGCACTTATTGATTTGGTATTGGTTATTCTTGATGGCAGTACTAAAGATTTTGGAACTTCATATGAACTTATTAATAATATTATTATTCCAAACCTTGGTGAGGAGAGAAAAAACAGAATTTTAGTTGCAATTAACCAGGCAGATATGGCAATGAAGGGACGTAACTGGGATTATAAAAAAAATGAACCTAAACAGCAGCTGGTAGATTTCCTGGAGGAAAAGGTTGGTTCAGTTGAAAACAGAATATATGAAGCAACAGGTATAAAAATAGAACCTATATATTATTGTGCTGGTTATAAGGAAGAAGGTGGAGAGCAGTGCAGACCATATAACTTAACTAAGCTCCTGTATTATATCGTAAAATCAACACCTTCTGAAAAAAGAGTGCTATATGCAAATAATGTAAATCAAGATGCAGAGATGTGGAAAGATGATGATAAAAAAATTGATTATAGTGGGGAAACCAGAAATAGTATTTTAAGTTCTATTGCAGAAGGAGCAGCTATAGGGGCAGATATAGGTGGAGCTATTGGTGGTATTTTCGGAGGAGCAGGTGAAGCTATAGGTCGTGGAATAGGAACTATTATTGGAGGAGTAGGAGGTTTTATTTGTGGCTTATTCAGATAGGAGGTTTGTTATGAACAGAGTGTATAGATCTGAGGATATTTACAAAAACTTAATGATTGCCAGATTCAGTCCTTTGGATGTGCTTGTTGTTGGTGGTACAGGGGCAGGAAAATCATCTACTATAAATGCATTTTTTGAAAAAGAGGTTATGAAGGTTGGAAGACACTGTGATCCGGAAACAATGAATATCAGCTCTATAAAGATGGATGAACTTATACGATTTTGGGATAGCCCTGGTTTGGGAGATAATATTAATAGTGATAGAAGATATTCAAAGGAATTGGTTGAGCTTTTGTACAAAGAATATTATATGCAGGGGAATAAATATGGCTTGATTGATACTGTGCTGGTTATTCTTGACGGTTCTTCTCGAGATCTGGGAACAACATATCGACTTTTGAATGAGGTGGTAGTGCCGAATATACAGATAAATAGAATTTTAGTGGCTATAAATCAGGCGGATATGGCAATGAAGGGCAGGCATTGGTATGAGAAACATAATTGCCCAGACGAAGTACTTATGAGTTTTTTAGAAGAAAAGGCAGATTCTGTTAGACGTAGGCTTGCTGAAGCGACAAATGTAAAAGTGCTAAGAAAACCGGTATTTTACTCAGCAGAGAGAGGATACAATGTAAAAAACGTGTTGGATATGATCATAGATAATATGCCAAGAGAAAGGAGAAAATTAATATGTCAGTATTAAAATAGATAATAATTATAGCTAAAATATTGGAGTTAATAGCAAAAGGTTTATCAAAGGCAGAGGCAGTTGAGAGGGCAGCAAGAATCTTTAATGTAAGCGAGAGTGATATATGGCGTCATGGAGGTTTCTAATGTTTTATAATACATGGTGTTATTATTGGTTTTTATACATGGGTGATCCGACGAATTTTATACATGGGGGATAGCGACTTTTATGGTTGAGAATGAAGATAGATATTGCTATAATATTTATGTGTTTGAGCTTTAGAATACGGATAATCTGCAATGTAACAATTTTGTAATATTTGGCTCAAAAATAGACTTTTTTTCAAAAAAGACACAAAAATGGCCTGTTTTTGATGAGTTATATATGTATAACCCAAAACATCTGCAAAAATACCCTCGCGAGCCCGCTAAAATAGGGCATTCCCAGAGGGTACCGTAGAAAAGGAAGCCGCCCGAACAAAAATGCAAGTAGCACTATCCACACTTTAATGATAAAATGTGAATAGTGCTTTTTATTATTTGTAGTTTCATCTGGAGGTCATAAATTTTGGTAGGCTCGTATCACATTATTATTCAGAATTCCATAGTTAAATACGAATTTGACATTAACAGAAATATTACGGTCATAAAGGGTGATAGTGCGACTGGAAAAACAGTTCTGGTTGATATGATTAGAGAATTCGTTTTAAACGGAAGTGATAGTGGTATAACTCTGAGTTCATCAATTCCGTGTCGTGTTGTTGAAGGTAGTACTTGGGAGGAACAATTATCCTTGATTACAGGGAGTATCGTGTTCATAGATGAGGGAAACAGATTTGTCTCTTCGCATGATTTTGCCAGGAAAGTTCGAGAAGGAAAGAATTACTATGTTATAGTAACAAGAGAACGTTTGAATAATCTTCCATATAGTGTGACTGAGATATATGGAATCCATAGTTCTGGAAAATATGAGAATTTGGTTCCTGTTTATCATGAAATGTACCGGATATATGATTCAGAACTAAAAGATAAGTCAATAAATTTATATGAGTATTGTTCTGAAATGATTATCGAGGATACAAATTCTGGTTATGAATTTTTTGCAAGTTTGACTAATGAGAATATTAAATGTATTTCTGCAAATGGAAAAGACAACATTTTTAATATGATTAGTAATCAGAGATTAGAAGAGCAGATATTAATTATCGCTGATGGAGCTGCATTTGGTTGTGAGATGGAGAGAGTATATGATATTGTAAGAAAATGCAATAATATGCATCTTTATCTGCCAGAATCATTTGAATGGATTATACTGAAATCTGGTATTATTAGAGATAAATTAATAAATGAAATACTTGAGAAAACTGAAGATTTTGCTGATAGTGAAGAATTCTTTAGCTGGGAAAGATTTTATACTTATAAGCTCATTGAATTAACAAAAGATACGTATCTGGCATACAATAAGAGTAAGCTTAATGATAATTATAAGCATAAAGGAATAATGTCATCTATTCTGCAAAGTATTGAGGGGATAAATTTCAGAGAAGAGGAATGATATAAATGCTGAAAATATATTATGGAGATATGGATAATATAATATATAATACGTCCGTATTTTTTAAGAACACATTTCGTGGGGAATGGTTTAATGATGAAAAAGTAGTAGAGATGATTAAGGATGTTGATAGCTCTGAAGTCTTGGGAAATGGTGCAATTAGCAGTCCTGTTCTTGGGATTATTTCTCCCGAAAGACTATCTGGAGGTGTTAAGACACTTATTCTTATCGATAAAGTGAATGATAAAGTTTTTAATGCTTCAAACTGTGGAGATAATTGTGCAGGATGGTTGTTAAAACTTGGTGAAGAAAAAAATATATCAGTTAATCTAAGACATTTAATGGATTTTGGTGATGGAACTTTTGAAATATATATAATTAATGAAGACAAGATTGTTCATAATATGGATGAGCTGATCAGGATAGCTGGAAAATATGTTTAATAGATATTTTTATTCAAATAAAAATGGTAGGAAACACTTATAATTTTGGTTATGATTGAAAAAATATATTGATATAATTTACTTGTGTTTAAGCTTCATGTACGGTACTTCACAATGTAACATTTTTGTAACATTTCACTCCCCAATAGGCATTTTTTCAAAAAGACATAAAAATGGCCTGTTTTTGGTGAGTTAAATAACTTTAACCCAAAACATCTGCAAAATGGCCTCGCGAGCCTGCTAAAATAGGGCATTTCCAGAGGGTACCGTAGAAATGAAAGCCGCCCGAAGAGGGCATTGACACATGCATTGATGAATTCTGCCCATGCAATTGTAGCTCGTAGAAAAGGAAGCCGCCCGATGAGGCCGGCGATGTCATATATAGTGTATTATCAAATAGAGAGAGGATAGTAATTATGGATAATGTATTTATAAATATTAGTAATCATCCTTCATCTGATTGGAATGAAAAACAATTAGCAGCTGCAAAATTATATGGAAGTATTATTGATATACCATTTCCATCAATAGATCCTAATTCAGGTATAGATGAGATTACTAGTTTAGCGGAATCATATTATCAAAAGATTATGACATATAGTAATGCAGTTGTTATGGTACAAGGCGAATTTACTTTTTCATATTCTTTGATAAAAAGACTTCGAAAAGCTGGCCTAAAAGTGCTTGCAAGTTGCTCAATAAGAAGATCAGATGAGACATTAAACGCTGATGGAACAGTTGTAAAAAAGAGCATTTTTGAATTTGATAATTTTAGAGAATACGAATGAAAGGTATACAGTTGTTAAAAATGAGAATTATGGTTATTAACGTTAGTATGAGTTAAATGGTATGAGCGATAGATATTAAAGTTTGTTAGTGAGATAATTTACATATATCCAAATCTGAGATTTGTCTTCTCAGATTTTTTTTTGCTTTTTTTTTCTATATTATTGGGCAATACAATCGTTTCAAAGGATGAACAATAAAAATTTTGTGCAAAAAAAGTTTATACCCAAAGATGTAAAATGCATTCAGAAGATTAAACAACGCAATAAAACAGATTTTGTAGTAACTATAAATATTTAGAAGTATAGAAGGGGATAGACAACCCCGATAAGTCCAGCGGTGATATGTCAAGTATGAATTAACACATTTTTGAATACATTTGCATATCATTTGTCGAAAATTGGGCGACCTTAATAAACCCTGCTATTTCTGCTTTTTTAAAGCAGGGTATGAATCAGCAGAAAGAATT
>JAILNW010000353.1 GCA_024691145.1 Lachnospiraceae bacterium | reverse complement strand
CAATTACAATTTCGTATACATAAGATATTTTAAATATAATAAGGTTGAAACAAAAAAAACATAAATATAGAAGAAGTATTTTGTATTTTTTTTAATTTCTTCCAAAAATTGGGTTGACAAATCCTATTAATAGTTTAAAATTATAATGTATGCATTAATTGTTTAGGAAGGATAATTAATCATGAGAGTTATTGCAGGCAAGGCCAGAAGTTTAAGACTGAAAAGTATAGAAGGATTAGAAACAAGACCTACCACAGACAGAATTAAAGAAACATTGTTTAATATGATTAATACAGATGTTTATGATGCAAGGTTTCTTGATATGTTTGCCGGAAGTGGTGGTATTGGTATTGAAGCTCTTAGCCGAGGGAGTAAGAGATGTGTTTTTGTTGATAATAATATAAAGTGCATTAAGTGTATAGAAGATAATCTTAAGTTTACGAAGCTGTATGATAGCGCCAGCCTTATGTGTCAGGATGCTTTAACAGCCATTAGCAAGCTTGAGTATGCCAATGAACAGTTTGACGTTATTTTTATTGATCCTCCTTACAAATTAGGGATTGAAGAGATGTTGCTTCAAAAACTTGGCAAAAGTAGCATAATTAATGATGATACACTTGTAATTATTGAAGCTGATATAAAGACAGACTTTGGATTTATTGAGGATATGGATACACTGGAGATTATTAAGGTTAAAGAATATAAAACCAATAAGCATGTATTCATTATGAAGACTACTGAGGAAGAGGCTGATTAATTAAAAGGTAACAAAAGAAAGGAAGAATTATATTATGAGGATAGGCATATATCCTGGAAGTTTTGATCCGGTAACATTAGGTCATTACGATATTATTGTAAGGTCTTCTCATTTAGTTGATAAGTTAATTATCGGTGTTCTTAATAATAGTGCCAAGAATCCGGTGTTTTCAATTGAAGAAAGAGTAGAACTTATAAAGAAAGTTACTAAAGATCTTGAGAATGTTGAGGTTCTCTCATTTGAAGGATTGTTAGTTGATTTTTGTAAACAGATGAATGCCAATGTTATTATAAGAGGACTCAGGGCGGTCAGTGATTTTGAGTATGAATTACAGATAGCACAGGCGAATCACAAGTTAAACAGAGATGTTGAAACAATATTTTTAGCAACCAGTACACATTACCCATTTGTAAGCTCCAGCGTTGTAAAGGAGATTGCAAGATATGGGGCGGATATAAGCAGATTTGCACCAGAGTGTATAGTTGATGATATTTATAAAAAATTTAAATGATTGGAGATGTTAGAATGGGAGCAAGCAGAATAGAACAGATAATAGAAGATATTTATGATTTTATAGATGGCTGCAAGTCACCAGCTTTATCTAGTAACAAGGTTATAGTACCAAAGGATACTTTATATGATTTATTAGATGATTTAAGATTAAGAACACCAGAGGAGATTAAGAGATATCAGAAGATTATTGCTAATCGTGATACTATAATTTCTGATGCAGAGGCAAAGGCAGAGGCTACTATAGCAGAGGCTGAAGAGAAGGCTAAGAAGATGCTTGAGGAGAATGAAATCATGCATCAGGCATTTGCTCAAGCTAATGAGCTTGTAAGTTCAGCTAATGAGAAAGCAAATGCTATTCTTGAGAGTGCTAAGGCAGAAGCAGCTGAGATGTTAAGAAGTGCTAAAGAGAATTCTGATAACATGGTTAATACTGCAAAGGCAGAAAGCGATTCAATGGTATCTGAATCATATGCATATGCTAATGATTTGTTATTCATGATTGAGAATGTGCTTAATACAACAGTTACTGAGACTAAGAGCAGATTTGATGCTGTATATTCAACTCTTAATAACAGTCTTAATGTTGTAAGGGATAACAGAGAACAGATTAACCGTCAGACAGTTGGACCTGTTAATCAGGCAGAGGAAGGTCCTGCTGAGGCAGCTAAACCAGAAAAGACAGATGATTTTGATTATGATGATAATAAATAACTTTATAAGACCAAATGATTCTCTTAACAGTAACAGACTATGATGTTGTGTATTATTACAACTGTAATTGGTTCTGATGAAGAGAGTCAAGATTGATTAAAAAAGGACTTTCCGGAAGGAAGGTCCTTTTTCAAAATCTAGTACATTGTTTGCCAAAGATTAATATAGGTATTGCACATTTTTTCTGCTGAATAGTCAAAAAGCAGCACAGGCAAAGTATGACAGATGCCGTGAGGAAGAGGAAGAGGTTACTTCTGATGCTGGCAAGAAAGTTAAAAGTGCTCTTGCAGGTTTGGGAATGGGATTTTTTGATTCAGAGTATGAGGGAGCATATAAAGCAGTTGAGTTCATGGGAAGGCTTGATAAGGAATTCTTTGGACAATCTTTGGAAAGCATTTTATCAGGAAATTCAGACAGGCAATGGTTTATATATCAAGAATTCTACTTGTTTAAAATAGTGGGGAATATGGCAGCAT
Source organism: Lachnospiraceae bacterium (assembly GCA_024691145.1). GTDB lineage: Bacteria > Bacillota > Clostridia > Lachnospirales > Lachnospiraceae > JAILNW01. Next base: position 1,388 of record JAILNW010000353.1, on the reverse strand, counting down.
TAGCAGGAGCGGAAGCATCCATAGGAAAAATGCTTGACAACAACAAGTAGATATAGTATGGTTATATGGATATAAAATACACCCCGACAATTTCATGGTTCAATTTGATAATAATTAGGCAGAGCGTGCTCTTCGGATGATAAAGGTCAAAACAAAAGTATTGGGATACTTCCGAACTGAAGAGGTAGCCAGAGATTATCTGAAGGTCATGTCGTACATTGGCACGGCACATAAGCAGGGATACAATGCTTATGAAGCAATCAGAAAGGCAATCTCAGGTCATCAGGAGTTTATTTTTGAATAAGGGGTACTGAATAGTTACGTTTTAAGAATAAATAAGGATGGAGGGTATCTATGAAGTATAATAATTATAAAATAAGAATGCTTAGAAAGGAAGAAGAAGATGTATTAGGTGATTTTCTGTATGAAGCTATTTTTCAAAAGGATGATAGTAATCCTGCACCAAGAGATATTATTTATAAACCAGAGCTTAAAGTGTATATTGAGAATTTTGGACAAGAAGATGATAATTGCTTGGTAGCAGAATATGAAGGACAAATCGTAGGCGCTGTATGGACACGTATTATCAAAGGATATGGTAGCATAGATGATAAAACCCCTGAATTAGCAATTTCGTTATACAAAGAGTATCGCGGAAAAGGAATTGGAACCAATATGATGCTTGAAATGTTGGAGGTTTTAAAGGAAAAAGGATACCATCAAGCTTCTTTATCAGTCCAAAAAGATAATTATGCTAGCAAATTATACATAAAGGTTGGTTTTGAAGTGGTTAAAGAAATAGAAGATGAATATGTGATGGTATACAAAATTTAAAAATATAAAAAAATATAAAAGGGATAGGAGAGCATTGAAGGGCAAATACTTTTCAATGCATCAAACTCAACATATTATAAACATAAACTAAATAAATGAGGCTATTCTGTACTTTTGGTCGATAAAAAACTAATAACAATCTGATGATAGAATACTTCTAAAATATCATATTATTACTTCTACGCCACAACTTGACAGAAACTGCTGGAAACACAATATAATTACTGACGACGGTGACGATTTGTTAAGGATAGAATTAAATGGAAATTTTATAAGTTTGTATCATGGTGTGGACAGTGAAAGAGTATTAAATGCAATAGAGAAAGGTGGAACAATATGGGAGAAGTATTAGATATATATGTTGTTACTAAAAAAATAGAGATATATAAAGAAATATATTCAATACTCTTGGATTATGTGAAAAAAGAAAATATAAGAAGAGAAATAAAAAAAATGGATAATTGGGCATACGAAAATGAAACTGTTGTTAACGGCGATATAAATATATCTGACATAATAGACAATAAGATTGTATGTATATACTATGAAGCTAT
>JAILNW010000351.1 GCA_024691145.1 Lachnospiraceae bacterium | reverse complement strand
ATTATTATAAAGTTTATTATGGTATTAATTATAAAAATTATGTCTATATATACCGTCATGTCATATAATCATCTTCTTTCTTTGTTTTGTATGAAGACAGTATATACAATTTTTTCCATTAATTATGTCGAATTGAGAGATGTATATAAGAAAAATAATCGACAAAAAAGACCAGGTACACGTCCTGGCCTTTTTAAATAATATGATTAATTATTATTTATTTCTACTGTTCTTTAAGAAACCTGGTATCTTTATATCACCAAATTCTACAGCTTCCTTCTGGCTATATGTAGGTTTCGCTGTTGGAGGATTAACTGTTTTATTATTCTGTACAGCTGGATTAGGTGCAACATTCTGATTAACAGCAACGTTCTTCACAGCTGACTGAACATTAGTCTTATCATCCTTTGCAACTACATTAGCTGTTGTCTTATTGGCAGCAGATGTCTGTGATGCAAATGTTGTATTAGCATTAAATGCTGTCTTAGCAGGCATACTGTCAAACATACTTGGAGTCTGTGGTCTTGTAAAATTAAATGTTGGTATAGAAGTTGTTGTTACATTCTTCTTAACAGGAGTTTCCTGTACATTCTCAGCAAGACCTGTTGCTATAACTGTTATAGTTGCCTGATCTGTTGTATTCTCATCATACATAGCACCAAAGATAATATTAGCATTATCTCCAGCAAGCTCCTGTACAAATGTAGCAGCTTCATTAGCTTCAATAAGGCTTATATCACCTGATACATTAATAATAACGTGTGATGCACCCTGAATAGTTGTCTCAAGTAATGGACTTGTAATAGCCTGTCTTACAGCATCTGTACACTTATCATCACCATGTCCAACACCAATACCGATGTGAGCAATTCCCTTATCCTTCATAACTGTCTGTACATCAGCGAAGTCAAGGTTAATAAGTCCAGGTACATTAATAAGATCTGTGATACCCTGAACACCCTGCTGTAATACTTCATCAGCCTTCTTAAGTGCATCCGGCATAGTTGTTCTTCTGTCAACTATCTCAAGTAATCTATCGTTAGGTATAACGATTAAAGTATCTACGTTGTCCTTTAATCTCTCAATACCTGAAATTGCATTATTCATTCTTGTCTTAGCTTCAAAAGTAAATGGTTTAGTTACGATACCTACTGTAAGTATACCCATCTCTTTTGCAACTTTAGCAACAACTGGCGCAGCTCCTGTACCAGTTCCACCGCCCATACCACATGTAACGAATACCATGTCAGAGCCCTTTATAATCTCAGCAAGATCTTCAAGATTCTCCTCTGCTGCCTTTTCACCAATCTCAGGCAAAGCACCAGCTCCTAAACCTTTAGTAAGTTTCTCACCAATCTGAAGGCATGTAGGCGCCTTACAAGATTTTAAATGTTGTTTATCAGTATTGACGCAAACAAATTCAACGCCTTGTATTCCCTCTTCAATCATGCGATTAACTGCATTATTACCAGCTCCACCAACACCAACAACAAGTATCTTTGCTGAAGCTTCTCCTTCACTAGTTCTAATCTCTAACAAGATTCATTCCTCCTTAATATATTTTTCTCATAAGGTTTAAAATACATTTTCAGTAACAGACAGCCATATTGCGCTAGAGGCTGTCCAATACAATCCCATAAAAAATATATAATCCCATAGACATATACGTAATATATGTCTCATATAATCATTTTAAAATAATCATATTATTGTACATCATAATAGTACAAAAATAATATTACCTATCTTATATATAATATTTTATTTTTCAAAAAAATTCAAGTGTTTTTTGGAAAATAATTGAATTTCTCAAAAAATTTGTAAAAAAATGGATATTCTGGGTGATTTTTTGTTTACTATTCACATAAATGAGCTTATTATTCAATCACAGTTCCAGCGAAGTGCTTATGTCTTACAACTATCTTTTCATCGAAGTTATAGTTGCCATCTTCTATTATCTCACCCATAATGTCAGTTCTATAGACAATTGACTTAAATCTTGTAGATTTAAGATATGTAGCTCTTACATTAAGATACTCCTTAATCCAGCTGATTTCATCAACTCCGTCAGCAGGAGAACCTCCCATATTGCTGTTAGTACTTTTTACAAACTTTTTCATTCTTGAAGTTCCATGATTAATGGCTGTGTCGAAAAGTTCAGCTCTTGTAACAGCATACTGCGCCCCTATACCATCTGCAGCAACTCTTGATGGTTCATAGTACCATTCAAAGAATACATCATCCTGGGCCTTAATAAATTTATCATCTTCACAGCTCTTTTTCCAGTCACCACAATAATCACCAATTGCTTTAAGTCCAGACACGTTACTTGCAGACTTTTTCTTGTTGGCAATTGCTGTAAGTTCGTTAATATACTTAGCCATAAGGTTGTCAGGAACCTCATTTGTATATCTTTTTATAACTTCAAGAGCATCTCCTGTACCTGTACAGAATCCTGCTCTTCCGCTTGTATATCCTGCTCCGTCACCTATATTTTCAGCATAAGCATACTGAATAACAGGTGTTCCATTTTCAAAAAGGCTTATAAGCTGGCAGGCAACATCTATCTGATGGTTAGTCATTCCCTGAACCTTATTAGTCTCCACAGCCACAGTTTCTTCTTCCTCTACAGCAACAGGAGAAAGAAGAGCACTTTTCCCTATATAATCTGTGTACATATTAATAAGCTTTAAGTCAGAATTAGACAAAGTAAGCCATATTGATGGTGCAAAACCAAAAGTTATCTTAGGCAAAAACATCAGAATGAAAGGGAACAATATTACTGTTATCCCTATTCTGAGCCTTTTCTTAAATCCTTTTCTTTTCTTTAAAAACCTTACAAACATTTTGTGATTTTCTTTAAAAGAATTCATTCTTATGAGAGTTATTATACTCATTATTCTTATTTTTAAAGGTACTTTTTCCTCTTCTTCAAGTCTTTCATTAATGTCATCTACACATATTTTAACTGTATCATAGAATTCATTTTTCTGATTATTACATACATTATTCTCCATCTCAATCTGAGCAATACGTATGTAATCTTCATCAATAGGCGGAATATAGCCTGTATTAAACATATTATCTACTGGTGGTATGTATCCTGTGTTATACATATCATCTACTGGTGGTATATATCCTGTGTTATGTATATCTTCTATTGGTGGTATATATCCTGTGTTATGTATATCTTCTATTGGCGGTATATATCCTGTGTTATACATATCATCTACTGGTGGTATATACCCCGTATCATACATATTCTGAGACATGCCAAAAGGAGCCTGATTATAGTTATTTTTATCAGGCTCGTATTCAGTTCCATTATTATTCCTATTAGGAATCTGCTTTAGTCCTTTAACATTTCTCAAATGCATATTATTACCCTCAAAATTAATTACTCTGTATCATTTTCTGTATCTGCCTCTGTATCTGCTTCAATCTCCTTTACTCCCTCATCATTTTCACTGTCAAATATAAACTTTTTCTGATCTTTATTAAAGTTTTCAAGGTGAAGCACACCCTTCATATTATTAGCCTCTGCTTCTGTAAGTATGTTTTTTAATAATGCCAGCTGGTCATCATAATTATCGTATTTTCCCATCTCCACAGTTACATCGCCACAATATAAAGTCACATTGTAATTCTTATCAAAATTAATCTCCTCAACATCTAATTTATAAAGAGATATCTGCTGCGTTATTCCTATTATCAGATTAAAAAGGTTATCATTATCAACCTTCATTTTCTCATATAATGTAACTTCTTTAAAATTTATTCCTGTGATAAATGCTGTATCGTCCTTTATATCATCAGACGCTTCTACAAATATTCCGTCTTTATCAAAATACAGATACTGGTTCATATACTCTGTACAGCCAATTATTTTCTTTCCATAGGCTGTAATTTTAATTTTATTCTTGTTGATAAGATCAACATCGATTTTCTCAACAAATGGTATATCTTCCTGTACAGTATATCTGTATTTCAGGAAAAGTAAAATTGCATTATGGTCAAATAGTTCATCTTTTATAACAAAGTCTTTTATTTCCTCATCAGTATAATGATGAAGTATCTCAGAATTATCAACCTCAACCTCAAGTATTCTCGTTATGTAGGCAAGATAACATACGAAAATTATTGTTACAAGTGCAATAATTCCTATCTTGGCCATCACAAACATATTAACATTCAGTCTAATGCCATATTTATTTTCTAACTTCTGTGCAAAAGTTTCTTTTTCTTCATAGGTTCTTATTACTTTTGTATTAACCTTCATTTTCTTTTGCATCTTTTCCTGTTCTTTTTTTGCAAGTTCTTCAAGTTTGTCCTTATCTGGAACACGTCTGAATTCCCTTACATTACTTTTTTCAGTCTTTTTCTCAGTGTTATCAGCAGTTTTGCTTTCCTTCTTTTCCTCTGCAATAACTTTTGTCTCTTGTTCTTTAGCTTTTTCTTCCATTACCTTAACATTCTCTTTTTCTGTACTACTTTCTATTATATCATTTTTTTTAGTTTTATTATAGTTCTTATTTTTTATTTTCTCTATATGATTAACATTCTCACCCTTTTGCTGTCTTATTGCTTCCTTGGCTGTTTTAGGTCTGTTATTCTTTACATTATTTTTGTTTTTGTGATTACCACTTGACATAAGTATCTACCTCTCTATATTATATGGATATTCCCCCCAATATTATTTATATCCCTTAGTATATCCTCATATCCTCTGTATATATAATCGGCATGCTGTATCACGGTTCTGCCTTCTGCACCAAGCCCTGCAATTACAAGTCCTGCGCCAGATCTTAAATCTGTTGCATTTACCACGCATCCATGCAATTGTTTTCCTTTAATAATTGCCATATTCTCCTTAACTATTATATCGGCACCCATCTTAATCAACTCATCAGACATCTTGAAACGATTTTCAAACATATTCTCTATGCATATAAATTCTGTATTATTTCCTGCCATAAGAGCCATTAAAGGTGACTGCATATCTGTTGAAAAATAAGGATATGGTCCAGTTATTACTTTTCCTTTCACAGAAAATCTTTCTTTCATCTTTATTCTTATATATTTTTTATCAAATGCAATGCCTCTATTAGTATCAGAATTAATCAGCACTCCGGCACTTTTTAGTATATCAGCTGAAGCTCTTAATTTATTAATATCAGCTCCTTCTAATACCACATCACCTTTGCAGCCTGCAACAGCAAACATATAAGTACCTGCTACTATTCTGTCGCTTTCTATACAGTATTCTACGTTTTTTAAACAGCTCTTATTTACTCCTGTAATCTTAATATACTCTTTTCTAATATCAATAATGCCACCCATTTTTATAAGGAAAGAACATAATGATATAATCTCAGGTTCTTTTGCATAATTATAAATGTAAACAGTCTGATTTCCTATAATACTTGCAAGTATTATATTCTCTGTAGCCCCAACACTTGGAAATCTTAATTTTATTCTGCAGTCCTTTTCCTGATATCTTATACACTCTATTCCTTTATTGCTGCTTATTACCTTTATTCCCATTTGTCTAAAGGCATCTATATGTATATCTATTGGTCTTTCACCTATTACACATCCTCCAGGATAACTGCATACAGCCTTTTTGCATCTTGACACAAGTGCCCCTGTAAATATAATTGATGAGCGCATCATCCTTGCAAAGTTACAGGTAATTCTGTAATCATTAAGATTTTTGCTGTTAACCATAAGAGAATTGTTATCTATCCATTCTGTTTTGCATCCTATGTTATTAAGTATCCTGATAGTGTTATAAACATCACTGATTCTTGGACAATTATGTATTATTGAAATATTTCCATTTACCACAGTGGCACAAAGAACAGGAAGTACTTCATTCTTTGCCCCCTGTACTATAATTCTGCCCTCAAGATTTTCAGATTTTTCTATACTTATTGCAGACATTTACTCTACTCCGATAACAGTCATATAACATTATATGCCCATTATCAAAATAGGTGTCATCTCTCTATACTAACACTGCCCATACCATAGGCATGAGCAGTCTGAATTAATTCTTGTGTCTTATCTGATTTGAAACACTAAGCACCAGTCCAATCTCTAGCATAAGCAAGGAGACAGAGGTTCCTCCATAACTGATAAATGGTAACGGAACACCTGTTGATGGTACTGCGTTTGTTACAACGGCAATATTAAGTATTACCTGAAATGCAATATGTGCTATTACACCTACACATATAAGTGAACCAAATAAATCAGGTGCATTAATTGCTATAACAAATATTCTGTAAATTAAAAATACAAATAATGCTATAACTGAAATTGCCCCAAACAATCCAAGTTCTTCACATATTACAGTAAATATCATATCATTATGCGCCTCGGGTATAAATCCAAGTTTCTGCTTACTGTTGCCAAGACCTGTTCCAAAAAGTCCTCCAGAAGCAATGGCATATAATCCCTGTAATATCTGATATCCCTTTTCTTCATTTTCAATGTTCTTCCATACTCTGATACGTTCGGCTCGATAGGACTGTTCACCAAAATGAATATACAAAAGGACAACTACTATTCCTAAAATAATAAATATAACATAATAAAATGGTTTTCTTGTTGCAGTATAACATATAGCAAATATTATAACGCAGACAATTATTGCAGTACTTAAGTTTGCTTTTGCAATAAGTCCTATTGTTAAAATATTTGAAAGAAACACTGCCAGAAATCCCCCTGGAGTATCAAGTGATCTTGGTGACCTTTGTACAACATATGCCACAAATAGTATTACCGCAATCTTCGTGAGCTCAGAAGGCTGAAAACTTACTGGTCCAAGCATAATCCATCTTTTTTTACCATGACTTTCTTTACCAAATAACAATACATATGCCTGTAAAAATATACATATGAAATATAGTAAAAATATAAAATTAATATTTAAATGCTTAAGTCCTCTTGTGTAACGTCTGTAATCAACTCTTGAAGCAAAAACCATTGCAAAAGTTCCTAAAATAACTGCCAATGCCTGGGACTTTAAAAACTTCGCAGAATCATTAAAATCTCTTTGTGCCACAAATGAACTTGTGCTGTATATCATAACAAGTCCAAAGCAGCATAAAAATATAGTTAAAAACAATAAACTATAATCATAATAATTGTTAAAATGCTTCTTAACAGCAGACGTTCTGTCACGATTTGAGCTAGGCATATAATTCCTCCTTAAAGCGCATTAACTAATTCCTTAAATATTCTGCCTCTCTCCTCATAATTTTTAAACATTCCCCAGCTTGCACAAGCAGGTGACAAAAGAACCGCATCGCCCTCACATGCGTTTTCCTTACATATATTAACTGCTTCCTCCAAAGAATCTGCAAATACATAATCTTTGAATCCGCACTTTTCACAAGTATCTGCTATCTTCTCTCTTGTCTGTCCAATAAGTATAAGTTTCTTAACCTTTCCGTCAAAAGCGTTAATCCACTCATCATACTCAGAATTCTTGTCATATCCGCCACCAATTAATAATGTCTTTGTTACCATGGCCTGAATTCCCTTAATTGCAGCATCAGGATTAGTTCCCTTAGAGTCATTATAATACTTAACACCATTCTTTGTGGCAACATATTCTATTCTATGTTCTACAGAAGTAAACTCACATATAGCCTTTCTTATAACATCCATAGGAACATTAAGTGCTATGCCTGCAAGTATTCCTGCCATAACATTCTCATAATTATGAACACCAAGTAACTTAAGATCATGGATGTTACATACTATAGTGTCTTCTCCATTATTATTATAAATGATATTATCACCTTCAAGATATATACCATTCTCTAACTTTCTGGCGCTGCTGAAAAATGCTACTTTGCACTCTAATGTTTTGCCAAATTCTCTTAAAACCTCATCTTCATAGTTAAGAATACATGTATCATCTTTCCCCTGATTCATGGTAATATTCTCTTTTGCCTCTATGTAGTTCTCCATAGTATGATGTCTGTTAAGATGATCTGGTGTAATGTTAAGTATGGCACTGACATCTGGTCTGAAAGTTCTTATAGTTTCAAGCTGGAAACTGCTTACTTCAGCTACAGTTACAGAGTCTTCCTTTGTTTCCTTAACAAGATTAGTATAAGGAATGCCAATATTACCAACAACAAATACACTGTTATAGTACTCTCTCATAATTGCACCTACAAGTGCTGTAGTTGTTGTCTTACCATTAGTACCTGTAATTGCTGCAATCTTTCCCTTAGAATACATATATCCAAGTTCTATCTCACCCCAGATAGGAATGTTATCATTAGCAAATCTCTCAACATAATCAAGATCAAGCGGTACTCCTGGACTAACAATTACGAGATCAGTTGCTTCTCTTATGCTTTCCGGAATGCTTCCTACAATAATTGCTGTTCCCTCTGGTATATTTTTCTTTATATCTTCAAGATTTATATCTGCATTGCCATCAAATAATGTTATATTGGCATCTTCATCTTT
>JAILNW010000344.1 GCA_024691145.1 Lachnospiraceae bacterium | reverse complement strand
TTTGTATATATATTATAAGAACAAATATATGAAAGGAAGACGGATATGGACGAGATTAAGGAGATTGCTGCCCGTATTAAAGAATTAAGAGAGACATGTGGCTATACAGTGGAAGATATGGCTAAGGAACTGAATGTAGATGTGGATACATATGTCGCTTATGAGGAAAGTGGTTTGGATATTCCTATAAGTGTGATATATCATATATCTAAGAAGTGTGGCATAGATTTTTCGGAAATTTTAACCGGAACATCTGCTAAGTTGAGGACGTATCAGGTCGTCCGCGCTGGGGAAGGTATGAGAGCAGACCGTTATCCAGGCTATGAATTTAAGGACTTATCTTATCATTTTGCAAATAAGATTATGCAGCCATTTGTTGTTACTTTGCATCCATCAGATAAGCCTGCAGCACTTGTTACACATAGTGGAGAAGAGTTTAACATGGTGCTTGAGGGAACGGTTATAGTGACATTTGGTAACACAGAGATTACTCTTAATAAGGGAGACAGCATTTATTTTAATCCTGAATATCCTCATGGACAAAGATGTGGTTCAGATAAGCCGGCTACATTTTTAACTATGATTGCAGAGTAATTAAGTGTTAATAATCATAGAATAATAGATTGAGATGAGGGAATTAAGAAGATGTTAGAAAAGTTTTTACCAAGAACAGAGTTTGAATCCTATGAGGATTTTAAGGCCAATTATAAAGTAAATATACCAGAGAATTTTAACTTTGGTTTCGATATAGTAGACGGATGGGCTAAGGAAGAGCCTGATAAGAAAGCACTTGTATGGTGCGATGACCATGGTCATGAGAAGACATTTACATTTACAGATATTATGAAGCTGTCTAATAAAGCAGCTAACTACTTTAAGTCACTTGGAATCAAGAAGGGTACAGTAGTTATGATGATTCTTAGAAGACGCTGGGAGTACTGGGTATGTGCAGCGGCGCTTCATAAGATTGGAGCTATTCTTATACCAGGTACATTACAGCTTGCTAAGAAGGATCTTGTTTACAGAGCAGAAGTTGCTCATATAGAGATGTTTATCTGTGTAAATGATAATTATGTATTAAGCCAGGTTGAAGAGACTGAAGAAGAGATAGATTTTATAAAATATAAGTTAGTTGTAGACGGAGACAGAGAAGGATGGATTTGCTTTAATGATGCTATTGAAAGCTTTCCAGATACATTTGAACGTCCAACAGGTGATGAAGCAACTCATAATACAGATATCATGCTTACTTATTTCACATCTGGAACAACAGGTATGCCTAAGATGGTATGTCATAACTTTTTACATCCACTTGGACATATTGTTACTGCCAAGTATTGGCAGCAGGTTCAGGAGAACAAACTTCACATGAGTATATCGGACTCAGGCTGGGCTAAGTTTGGCTGGGGTAAGATATACGGACAGTGGATATGTGGTGCAACAGTATTTGCTTATGATATGGACAAGTTTAAAGCACCTAAGGTACTTAGTGTTATTGAAAAGTATAAAGTAACTACAGTTTGTATGCCTCCTACAATGTTCAGAATGCTGCTTCAGGAGGATGTATCTAAGTATGATTTGTCATCAGTACAGAATTATGCATCTGCCGGAGAACCTCTTAATCCTGATGTTATTAAGAGATGGAGAGATTATACAGGAAAGACTATAAAAGCTGGTTTCGGACAGACTGAAGGAACAGTTCTTATAGCAGATTTCCCTTGGCTTGAGACTAAGGAAGGATCGACAGGAAAGCCATCACCTATATATGATATCAAACTCATCAATAGCAAAGGTGAAGTTTGTGAGAAGGGTGAAGAGGGAGAGATTGTTATTGATGATGTTAAGAATAATCCTCCTGTAGGTTTATTTGTAGGATATTATAAGAATGAAAAGCAGACTGAGGAAGCCCTTGGTTCAGGAAGATATAACCTTAAAGACGTTGCATGGGAAGATACAGACGGATATTACTGGTTTGTAGGAAGACATGATGATGTTATTAAGTGTTCAGGATACAGAATTGGACCTTTCGAAGTAGAAAGTGCATTAATTGAGCATCCTGCAGTTGTTGAGTGTGCTATTACTGCAGCTCCTGATCCAGTAAGAGGACAGGTTGTTAAGGCAACAGTTGTACTAGCAGAGGGATATGAGCCTTCAGATGAGCTTACTAAGATTCTTCAGAATCATGTTAAGAAGACAACAGCTCCTTATAAGTACCCTAGAATTGTAGAGTATGTTGAGGAATTACCTAAGACAATTGGTGGTAAGATTAAGAGAGCAGAGATTCGTAAGAAGAACGAAGAAGAACATTATAACAATAATAAGTAGATTTTAAGCAGATAGTCACCTGACTATCTGCTTGTTAATGAGGAGGATTTTTTAATGAGAATAATAGATGCACATAACCACATATTCCCAGAGAAGATAGCTACAAAGGCTACTGCATCAATAGGACATTTTTATGAGTTAGATATGTATGCTGATGCGTCATCTAAAAGTCTTTTAAAGGCTGGGGCAGCAATTAATACAGAAAAGTACCTTGTTTGTTCATCAGCTGTTACAGCTGACCAGGTTGAAAGCATCAACACATTTATAAGTGATGAATGTAAGAAACATCCTGAGTTTATAGGTTTTGCTGCATTACACAGGGATTATGAGAATTATGAGGAAGAATTAGACAGAGCCATGGAACTTGGACTTGTGGGGGTTAAGTTTCATAATGATTTTCAGAAGGTTAATATAGATGATGAGAAGTGTTTTCCTATGTATAAAGCAATTGCGAAAAGAGGTTTAAAGGTTCTTTTCCATATGGGAGACAACAGATATGATTTTACTGCACCTTTCAGACTGGTGAATGTGTGTAAAAGAGTACCTGAATTAGTTGTAATTGGTGCACATTTTGGCGGATACAGAAGATGGGACGAGGTTCTTAGTGTTCCTAAGTTTGATAACCTTTATTTTGATACTTCAAGCTCACTTGCATTTATAGAAAGAGACCAGGCACTTAGAATGATGGACAGATTCGGAGTGGATAGGTATTTCTTTGGATCAGATTTTCCTATGTGGAATGCAAAGGATGAACTTGAGAGATTTTTAGCACTTGGACTTGATAAAGAATCAAGAGACAAGATTTTGTTTGGAAACTTCGCAAAGTTGTTTAATATTGAATAAAATATAAATAGTAAAACCTGAATGATAATTCATTCAGGTTCTACTATTCTAAAGGCAAATTGATATTTAAAATGAACATAAATAATCTAACATGTTTTCTTATTATCGCAATCCGAATCATCTTTTTTTATAAGGCTATATACACCTTCAGATTCAAATGTGATGA
>JAILNW010000113.1 GCA_024691145.1 Lachnospiraceae bacterium | reverse complement strand
ACATAATAACAATTATCACACTAAGTATCACATTAATTATTTTATAAGGTGATTTTTTCATAACAATACCCTCCAATATTAATCCCTTGAACCATTTTTATTTACTGCATTTATTATTTTAATGCAGATATAGTTGTTTGTCAAGACATTTTTATTGTATCTCAATAATTTTATTTTATTTAACGATATTCTTAGAATTATATGAAATTTCATATAAAATAAAAGAAACAAAGCACAGGGGGACCTGTACTCTGTTCTTTTGGGTTTGGGTTTTATGATTTTTTGGTGAATGTCTAAGTTATTAATTTATTACTTCTATCTTATAAATGTTAATTCCTGAATTAGCTGAATAAATGTATACATATCCATCTTCGCCTGTATATTTATATGTCTGGCAAGTTGCTGTTGTTGCAGACATTCTTGTAAGTTCTTTCATGCTGCTGTCTGCAATTGCAAGGCTTCTTTCCTTTGATGTATCATTACTTCTAAACATTATCTTGATTGTCTGGTTCTTTGCTACAGGTATCTTAACTGATCTGTAGTTTGCATTACCAGATCCTCCAAGTTTTAAGCTGTATGTAAGCTCTGTTCCACCAATAGTTGCCTTATCTTCTGCTATTGATACACTTTTATCTTTAGTTGCATTAATTGTAAGATTATCAATTGTTTTTGTTTCTGTAACAGTTCCAAGGCTTCTAAACTTGGATGTCTTAAAATTCCAGCCATATGTTACTGCTGTTGATGGTTCTGTTGTCGTCTGTGGAGCCTGTGTAGTTACAGCTGGTGTAGTTGTTGCTGCCGGTTTGCTTGTTACAGGCGATGTAGTTGCAGCCGGCTTACTTGTTACTGCAGGCATTGTAGGATAGTAAATCTTAGGCTGTGTTCCCTTTTTCATATCAGTTCCTATATAATAACTTGTATGAGGTGGCTGATTATATCCTGCATTCTGCCATGCTATAGCTGTTCTGTACTGTCTGTCATGCATAAATGTATATAATTTATTAGTTGTTTCGATGTTTGTTGTATATATTCTTAAAAAAGTATCATTATCTCCTGCCATTATAACTTCTTCTCGGAAGTCACCAAATAAGTCTGCGCTAAGGCAAGGTGTTGCTTTTGTGCTGTTATTTGAATGTACATTTGTAAATGTAAACATTGTATCTGTTCTTCCAGTGCTTTCATTATATTTGCTTACAGATGTTTTATCTAATAATTCACTAAGCAGGTCTCCATCCCAGAAAATGCTAAAGTTAACACTTGATGGTCTGCTTCCGATATTCTTTCCTGATGTATTGTAGAGATTACTGTCTCCTGTTGACCAGAACTCTGCACCTGAAGCCGATGTAACATTAGCCATAAGTCCTCTTCCTACATCTCCGCTTGCTCCAACCGCTGCTAATACTTTTCCTGTCTTGCCGTCTCTAAGCTCTGCACCATACTTTGCATATGATGTTTCATGTACCATGTAAATCTCTTGTTTTCCGTCATTATTAAAATCACTTACATGAAGTGCATCTCCATGTCCATGTCCTGTTGAATATAATAATTTTCCATTGTTATCAATTACTGCAGAACCATAAACAATCTCATCATATCCGTCATTATCAACATCTGCCACACTTAAACTGTGTGCCCCCTGTCCATATGCTGAATCTGTAGCTGATGTAGAACTTCCTGTATCATAACACCACTGCTGGTTTAATTTGCTTCCATTGAAGCTATATGCTACGATTACTGCTCTTGTATAATAACCTCTGCACATGATAATTGAAGGTGTCTTTCCATCAAGATATGCTACTCCTGCAAGGAATCTGTCTACTCTGTTACCATAACTGTCTCCCCAGGACTTTACTGTTCCTCTCTGAGGATTATATTCTATTGACTGGATTGTTGCTCCTGTTTCTCCATTAAATATACTTAAGAATTCTTTTCCCTCAAGTACATATCCCTTTGAATTTCTATAATCTTTGCTGTTAAGTCCGTCACTGCTTGCATTAACATAATTTCCTTTACCATCTTTAGAACCATATGCTGTTCTTACTACTACTTCTGCTTTTCCATTGCCATCAAAGTCATAAACAAGATATGGACTGTAGTGTGCTCCTGCTCTTATATTACAGCCAAGGTCTATTCTCCATAACTGCTTTCCATTCATTCTGTAACAATCAAGATAAACATTACCTGTGTAACCTGACTGGGAGTTATCCTTTGAATTCGTAGGATCCCACTTTAATATTATCTCGTATTCTCCATCTCCATCCACATCACCTACTGATGCATCATTAGCTGTATAGCTGTAACTTCCTGACTTGTTGCTTCCATCAGCCGGTTTATTAATATTAATATCCAGATAATTAGAAGCCCATGCTGTTGCTTTGTCAGAAGCATTGCCCTCTGTTCCGCTATTAACAGCTGTTACATAATATGAATCTCCTGCCGTACCAGACTTGTCAGTGTAGTTTGTGCTGTTACTAATCTTCTCTGCTATCTTCTTTCCATTCTTATACACATTAAATGTTGTTCCATAATCTTCTGTTCCTAATAATCTCCATGATACAAGTACTCCTGAGTTTGTATTAACTGCCACTACACCCCTTGTAAGATACTCTGCCTGCCATGTAGCATCTGATGCCTTGGACTTTCCAAAATTACTATTAAATCCGTAACTAACTGCTGCTGATATGGCACCAGCAATGGCAATCGTCATAATCCATAACTTTTTCTTTTTCATCGCAAAAACCTCCAATCGGATTAATTTATACATAAATTTTATCATTTAACATCTCTGTAATAATTATATTACACTAATTTAATATATTTGTAAAGTCTTTTTTTGAAATTTTTAAAAAAATAATAGCAGAAATAAGCCCTCCTTACAATCGGCTTATTCCTGCTATCTTTCTTCTACATCTAATTTATGGTATGCATTGTATCTGAATATTAATATAACACCACATATTTATATATCATCACAAAGTGGCATATACTTCCACCCATTACAAACAGATGGAATACAGCATGTGAATCAAAGACTTTGTGTTTAGTATTAAATATCTGAAGTTTAAGTGCGTATATAACACCTCCAACAGTATATATAATGCCTCCAATTAATAACCACATAAATGCTGCAAATGGAAGGCTGTTAAGAAGCTGTGAAAATGTTAATACACAAAGCCAGCCCATAGCAATATATATTGATGATGAAAGCCACTTAGGACAAGTTATCCAGCAGGCATTAAATATCATGCCTATTACTGCAAGTCCCCAAACTATTGAAAGCAGCTTATGTCCAGTTGCATTTTTTAAAACAACAAGGCATATTGGTGTATAAGTTCCTGCAATAAGAAAATAAATAGACATATGATCTATCTTTCTAAGAATTACATTTCTCTTCTTATCCAAATCAAATGTATGATATATAGAACTTGCACTATATAAAACAACCATACTGATAATAAATACAAAGGCTGCCGCTGCTGTTGTACTGCTTCCATATACTAAACTTCTGTACATAAGAGGAAATGCTGCCACTGCTGCCAAGCATGCTCCTATAAAATGTGTTATTGCACTTGCTGGATCTTTAATAAAAACA
>JAILNW010000330.1 GCA_024691145.1 Lachnospiraceae bacterium | reverse complement strand
TGAGGATTTCCCAAGTATTCTAATACAGCCTTTATATTATCTGTTCCAGGACATATGCCTTTGCTATTCCTCTCTAACTTAAAGTCCATAACTGTCACCTTCTCTCCGATATTCTACCATATAAGTCAATGCTTTTCAATATAAAAGAACTGCTAAATAAGAAATATATAGTTTCCTATTTTGCAGTCCGTTTTATCATTATAATCTGCTTTTTGTTTCTATTATCTCATGTTCCATAGCAAAGTCTTTAATGCTATGTGCTATGCCTATTAACAGCACTTCTCCATTCATGCTGCTGTAATATTTATTATCATGTATCTGCTGTAAAGCTTCCTTTGCTTTATTTTCGAGAATATTATAATTATCAGTCTTTTCAAACTTATACTCAATTATAACATTAATATCTCTATCATTCTTTGCATATATAGATATATCCGACCTTTCTTTTCCTCTTTCCCTGTTTGACTCAACTCTAAAATCAGGTTCAAGGAATATGCTCATTCCAAGCATAAGCATGTGATATGAGTTCTCCATATCTCTGTCGTCAAAACATGAAGTACAGTTAAAAATAATGTCTTCATAAACATTCATAAATTCCTTCATGTCCTTGTCTTGCAAGGCTCTGAATAAATCCTTTAATGTGCTTTCGCCAATTCGTGTATATTCCGCAACAATACTCTTAAACTCTTTCTTTACTTCCTCATTTGGAATCCTTATTCTGTAGTCCCCATCACCTAAGTTCTTTTGCACTGTAATATATCCCGCATTTAGTAATAGTCCCCACAATGTACTGCTTGTTTGTTTTTCCTGAAATGTAATTCGAAGGTCTATACTAACAATACACGAGCCTTCTTCTATAAGTTTTTCAAACTTCTTTATGAAATCCTTATCTGCTTTAGGTATTTCTTCCTTTATCAATGTGTTGGATGATGTATTAACCCAGTAACTATCAAGTTTTCCCTTTTTCTTTATTAATGATGTTATAGACATAGGATTATACACATCAAATCCTGAAAAATTGTATCCATCGTAATATTGCTTTACTTTTTTATTGTATTCCATATCAAAGTAATTCAAATATTCTTTGGTTTCTTCTTCTGTTAATCCAAACTTATCAGCATACTCCTCATCCACAACTGTACATACAGAAGGATTATTAAACTTTGAGAATATACTTTCCTGTGCTATACGCTGTATACCTGTCATAACTCCTTTTTCAATATAACTATTTCCTTTAAATGTGTTACCAAATATGTCTGCTAATATTCCTCTTACATCATCATAATAACCATTTGTTTTAGCTTCGATAAAAGGATTGTCATATTCATCTATAATAATAATTGGCTTAATTCCATAATACTCATTAAGTATATTGGCTAGCAATTTAATAGTATCAGGCAATATATTTTTAACATATTCTATATCAATTCTTGCATCTATCAGTATTTCTTTATACTGTAAGAATATTCTATAAAGTTCTTCAGATATTTTACTTTTGTCATGAATATTCTTAAGCTGCCTCAAATATTCATAACGTAATTGATTTTTCAAAGCAACTATAAGACTATCTGCATTAACTCCATTGCAATCTTTAAAAGTCAAATATATAATTGGTACACTATTAATCTTATCAGCATACTCGGTTTTCATTATATTTGTTCCTTCAAATATAGCCTTTGAATCCTGATTAATATCAAAGAAATCTCTTAACATTGTCATATTAAGAGTTTTGCCAAAACGTCTTGGACGAGTGATAAGAGTAATCTCCGAGCCACTTTCTAATAGTTCCTGTATTAGTAATGTCTTATCTACATAATACCCATTTGACTCTATAAGTTTTCTATAATCATCGGTTCCACATATTGTTTTTTTCTTCATCTAGCAACCTTCCTTCTGTTTGAGTGTAGTTCTTCTTAATAAGATTAACATATTTTAATGTTTGATGTCAATGCAGTACAATATATGGGCTTACTCACTTTCCACATTAAACTTTTCCCTTAACTGTTCACTTCTTCTATTAACATCTTCTAATAAATCCCTTGAAGACATGAGGTTGCACCCTTCTCCTCTTATTATTATCTGCTCTAATCCATCAGATGTTGCAACAGTTATATCATACTTGTCAGCATTTTTATGGGCAAAGTTTTCTATATAACTGTCAGCAGTCTGGCTTTCTTTAGTATATACAACAGTAATATTATTAAATGTCTGTACAGTTTCTCCCCTGCCCTTTACTCTGTATGCATCAAATATTACCATAAGTTCGTATCCTGTCATGGCTTTATAATTACTCATAATATCAAGTAATCTTCCTCTTGCTCCATCAAGGTTATCCTTGGAAATATCATTTAGCTCATCCCATGAAAAAATGATATTATAACCATCCACAAGAAGGTACTTTTCTTTATTAATATGATTCTTTTTTACTGCCTTGCCAAAGCTTTTATAATTTCCTGAATAACTGTTATCCACCTTTTTATATTTGTTTTTTGAATCAGAGGAACTGTTGGCATACATTGTTCTATTAATTATATCATCTATCTCTTCTGTTCCAAGTGCCAGATCTATCTTATTCTGAAGTTCCTGGCTTT
This sequence comes from Lachnospiraceae bacterium, assembly GCA_024691145.1. Lineage (GTDB taxonomy): Bacteria > Bacillota > Clostridia > Lachnospirales > Lachnospiraceae > JAILNW01. The sequence continues at coordinate 4,069 of JAILNW010000330.1, read as the reverse complement.
GCTTTATTATATATGCTTCATTTGCCTTTTCACTGTTATCTTCGTGAAGAGACATATGCATATGCTGTTTAACCATAAACCACTCCACAAGATAGCCTGCACCATGGGAGCAGAAAACACTTGAAGCGGGATTTCTTAAATCAGCATCCGGGTTATATGCCATATTGCAAATAACCTCTTCTTCATTATGGCAGGCATCATAACCACAGTATTCATAGGTTATTCTTCCCTTTCCCTTTGTGTATGATGTAAGACTTGTTTTATAATTAGCTATTGTACTAACAGGTGCTCTTCCTTCGATAAGCATATATCCTTCTTCTGGCACCTTATCACTTATTTTGCATGTTCCAAAGGCCTGTTCTATATCAGTCATGGCACGTCCCACACAGTCCTGTGGAAGTTTAATTGTAAACATGTAATAAGGTTCAAGCAGCATGCTTTCTGCCTCCATAAGACCTTCCCTTACAGCTCTGTAACAGGCCTGTCTGAAGTCTCCGCTTTCTGTATGTTTTATATGGGATTTTCCATTTAACAAAGTAATCTTAACATCTGTAAGGGCTGAACCTGTTAACACTCCCTTATGCTCTTTATTTGCAAGATGGTTCATTATCTGGCTCTGCCAGTTTTTATCAAGATTATCATCACTGCACTGGTTGCTAAATACAATGCCTGAACCTCTCTGCCCTGCCTCTATTAAAAGCATAACCTCAGCATAGTGTTTAAGTGGTTCAAAATGCCCCACACCTATTACGCTGTTACTTATTGTTTCTTTATAGACAATTCCGCCTTCATCAAAATCTATATTAAGACCAAACCTTGATTTTAAAGTATCTTTTATTATTTCAAGCTGGATTTCTCCCATCATCTGAAGCTGCATTTCCTTTAATTCTTCATTCCAGTTAATATGAAGTTCAGGATTCTCATCTTCTATAACCTTTAAAGCATTTATCACCTTGTTATAATCGCTGTCTTTAAAATCTACTTTATAATTAAGCAAAGGTACAAGCAGAGGCTTAATATTATCTTTCTCGAAGCCCAGTCCCATGCCTGCATAGGTTTCCTCAAGACCTGTAAATGCACATACCTGTCCTTTTGAAACTTCATTTACAAGTTCATACTTGTCCCCATTATATATCCTTATCTGGTTAATCTTCTCTTCCTTGCCATCTATATCAATTGTTTCCTTTACCTTAATGCTTCCACCTGTAATTTTGGCAAAGGACAATCTTGTTCCTGTTTCATCTCTGTTAATTTTATAGACCCTTGCTCCAAAGTTATCCCCATAACTACTGTCAAGTGTGTATTTATCTACATCATCTATAAATCTGTCCACACCTTCCTGTTTCAGGGCAGAGCCAAAGTAAACAGGAAATAGCTTTCTCTCTTTAATAAGTCTTGCAATATCCTTTTCTTCTATTTCCATAGTGCTTAAATACTTTTCCATTACATGCTCATCTGTACATGCTATTGCTTCGCATATATCGTTGTTTCCTTTATACTGGGAAATATCTATACAGCTGTCACTTAACTCTTTTTTTAGATATGCAGAAACATTTTCCCTATCTGCACCATTCTGATCCATCTTGTTTATAAAGATAAATGTTGGAATATTGTATCTTTTAAGCAAGTTCCATAGGGTCATTGTATGGCCATCAATACCAGATAAAGCACTTATTACAAGCACAGCATAATCAAGCACCTGCAGTGTTCTTTCCATCTCTGCCGAAAAATCCACATGTCCTGGTGTATCTATAAGTGATATAAATGTGTCTTTATATTCTATATTTGCCTGTTTGGCTACAATTGTTATGCCTCTTTGACGTTCTAATTCGTTATTATCAAAGAAAGAATCCCTGTTATCTACTCTTCCTATTTTTCTTATGTTGCCACATAAATATAATATGTCTTCTGATAAGGTGGTTTTTCCGGCATCTACATGTGCCAGAATTCCCGCTACTATATGCTTCATCAAAATTCCTCCGTATAATTTATTTTGTCCTTAGGCAAGTATTTCCCTATGGAATTTAATGATATATCTTTTATTTTTTCCTGTATTTCCTTTGGATACTGATAATATCCTTCTATATTTTCATATGGATAATTAATAACTACTGATGATTCATTATTTTTTCTCATAATCTTCATATATTCCTTAGATATTCGAAATGAACCTGCACTGCAGTCGTATATTTTATCGGCATTAACTTTAGAAAAAACATAGTCAGTAAAATCTTTATATTTTTTCTCAAAATCTCTTGAATAAATTATAGGATCAAAACACAGTCTTACCTTATAGCCATTATCAATTGCAGTATTTATACACTTTAATCTGCTGTCAAGTGAAGGCGTTTTATGCTCATATAACTGTATGGTTTCATCTGGTGAAATAGTAAATGCAACTATTATATTTTCATTTGCCTTATTCTCTTTCCACACATTTTCATTGGCACATTTTGTTCTAATCTCAATTAAAAGTTTATTATTATATACATTGCTGGCAAAGTTAATCCACTCTTTTGTATAGTGTGTAAGACTTTCAAATGCTGTCATATCCGTGTCATATGATGTACAAAGATATACAGAATGTTCCTTAAGCATATTCTTTACTTCTTCGAATATATCTTCTATATTAACAAACACAACCACATGTGAAGATGAATACATTCCCTGAAGATAACAGTATTCACAGTCATAAAGGCAGTTCATCATGCAGGATGTATAATAAAAGTTTTCATTTCCAAAGTTCTGGCACACAATTGCCCCTTTATAAACCTTCGTACCATGTTTTTCTGCAAGTATAAGGCTTTTGCTTTTCTTCTGCATAAAACTATTCTGCCCATTTCTGCAAAATATATCTTTATAGTGCTTTATATAAATAATATCAGAGTTACTGTATTTACTTAAAATCTCCTTAACTCTTCTATGTTCCTTAATATCTTCTTCTACATAAATGTGTGAAAACGTATCATTATACATAGATTTCTTCTCCATAATTATTCCTCTCAAACTTTTTTCACATTCTTTTTACTTTTTGATTTTAACAGACTTAAGAACATTTAGCAACTACTTATTTAAATACATTGTATACTTACCACTTAATATGTTATAATTTATATGAAGTTATTTTTAGGAGGATTATTATATGGAAAATGAAAACAGAGAATTAGAGGAAATATCTGAAGTTTCAGATGATTATGAAGAATACGGTTTATATCGTAGTGTAGGTACTACTGTTTTATTTGCAATAATTGCCTTATCTGTTATTGCAGGACTTGCTTACTTTGCAGTATCTTGTTATAAAGGATATCAGGAACGTCAAAGACAATTGCAATTACAACAAACTGGCGCATTTAAACCTATTATTTATCTTTATCCAGAGGAAGAGACTGAGTTGTCAGTTACACTTGGAAAGCCTGAAAATATCACATGTTCTTATCCAGAATATGCTGATGGCTGGAATGTAATTGCTAAACCAGATGGAACCCTTACAGATACTGATACTGGAAAAAATCTTTATTCACTTTACTGGGAAGGTATTAATGATTATGAATTTTCTACAGAAGACGGTTTTATTGTAAAGGGAAGTGATACTGTTTCATTTTTGGAAGAAAAACTTGCTTTACTTGGACTTAACTACAAGGAAGCTGAAGAATTTATAATATACTGGCTTCCAAAGCTTCAGGAAAACAAGTATAATTACATAAGATTTGCAACTAAAGATGAAATCGATAAAAACATGCCACTTGAATTTTCAGAAAAACCTGATACTACAATTAGAATTTTAATGTTATTTAAAGGACTTGATGAATATAAAGAAGTTCCTGAACAGACATTAGAGACACCTGAAAGAACTGGCTTTGTAGCAGTTGAGTGGGGTGGATCACCTTTAAATTAATATCGTAATTAATTAATCAGCGGCCGAGATACTTTTTTGTCTCAAACCGCTGATTTTTACTTACATTATGATATTAAAATAAATCATCCAGTGTTATTACATTATCAAATATTCCGCTATATTCATTATAGCAAAGTCCCATAGTGGTAATCAGTGTACTGTGTATAATCTGTT
>JAILNW010000297.1 GCA_024691145.1 Lachnospiraceae bacterium | reverse complement strand
TACAGCAACAATTACGAAATATTAAATTAATGAAAACTATATATCTATAGTTGACAATCATGATATTGTATTGTATCATTAAAATTGTTGGGTCAAGGTACAAATATTTATAAATATCAGATAAATAAAGGAATTGTACATAAAATGACACAATAAATGAAACTATATGGGTAGATTTAAGGAGGACAATTAGATGTTTTGTGGAAAATGTGGAACAGAAAATGAAGAAGGTGCAAAGTTTTGTAAGAGTTGTGGTAATCCACTAGAAAAAGTTGAAAGTGGTATTAACACAGAAAAGGCAAAACAGACTGCAGCAAATGTAATTAGTAAAGTTAAGGGACTTCCTAAGAAGGTCTTAATAGGCGGTGCAGCTGCGATAGTTGCTCTTATTGTGATTATATGTATTGTGTCTAATGCTAATAATACAATCAATCTTAATAAGTATCTTAAAATTGAAGAAGAGGGTTCCAATGGATATGGAACTATAAATGCAACTGTTGACTGGAAAGCCATAGAAACAAAGTATGGAGACAAGATTAAACTTAAAGGTTCTGATAAAAAAGAATTGAGTGAACTTGGAGGGTATTTTGGAATTACAGCAGCAGATTTGCTTGAAGAGTGCATAAGCATTAAAGTTGATAAGGATGAAAAGTTATCAAATGGAGACAAAGTAGCTTATACATGGGAAATCGACGAGGATTTTGATAAGAACTTTGACTGCAAGATAAAGTATAAGAATGGTACATATAAGGTTTCAAAATTAAAAAAAGCTGGAAAAATAGATATGTTCGCAGATTTAGAAGTTGAATTTTCAGGAATATCTCCAAACGGAGAAGTTGAAATTGAAAGTGGAAAATTTTCTTCAAGTGATTTTAAATGTGATAAAACTAGTGGTTTAAAAAATGGTGATGTTGTTAAAGTCAGTTTAATAAATACTGATGACGAGTACTATATGGAAAAATATGGTAATGCACCAAAAGCAACATCAAAAAAATACAAGGTAAGCGGATTAGAAGAATATGTATCTAGTTATTCACAGTTAGATGATAAGCTTGCTAAGAAACTTGAAAAAATAGCAAATGATAAAGTAAATGAGTATATTACAGAGAGATCAATGCTCATTGAAAATTTAGAGGATTGTGGACATATTATTCATATTGTAGATGAAGGTAATGAACTCTATTATGTTTATAAAGGAGACAGGACTACTGAATCTAAAACTGTATATTTACCAGTTTGTATAAAAAATGTAAAAAAAGATCAAAAAGGAAAATTTTCTTACGATGAGGAAAATATTTCTATAATAGAGAAACATGGATTATTTTCTGCATATCTACTTTATGATGATGACCTTAAATTTTATAGGGATTGTATTGGTGAAGTAGGAAAAAATGAAAATATTGAAGCAGCTGGATACTTTGAACGTTATGCATATTGTGATGTAACAAAGACAATGGCGGAGATGTCTGATAACGATAAAGAATATTTCAAAGAGGCGGCAAAAAATGATCTAGATGATTATTTTATGAATGATGCATCGGGTGAACATTTTCGTAATGCTGTATCTGAACCAGAGTATATAGGTGATTATTTACGTTATAAAAATAAGGCTGATGGTAAATCTGGAAATAAAAACTGGTATGGAGTTGTGTATAAAGTATCTTATAATTATGAGGGGGTACAAGGAACGACGTATATTCCTATTGAATTTGACCTTATTAGGAAGTATCCAGATGGTGAGTGGGATTATGATGAAGTACATGAAAGGGGTAGGATTAAGGTATACTTATATCATTATATAGTTGGATATAATGATACAGCATTGTTATATAAGGAAATGTTTGAAGATATAATTGGTTGTAAAGTTGAAATATCAGATGCTGTAAAAGAACTTGTAAAATAACTAAAGTTTAGGAGAAATAATAATGAATCAAGAAGAAAACAAAACAGTTAAGCTGTCAGTAAGACGTACTTTAAAGCTTATATGTTTTATCTGCATGATAATATTTTTTATACCAACATTTGTTGTATCATGCTCAAGCCAGGAAATGAAGATTAGTGCAAGCAATGTTGCAGAAGGAATTAAAAGTCCATCATTTGGAACTATTGCTAATGCACAGCCTATTGTATATATTTTATTATTAATTCCAATTGCAATGCTTGTAATGCTATATGTAAAAAAATATAAGGATAATCAGAAGTTAATCAGTAAGGTATTCTTGGCTCTTTCAGTTATAGACATTGTTATATGGTTTGTATTAAGACATGGTATAAACAGCAAGGCTGAAGAAGAGAGATGTATTGCAAAAACAACACTTACATTTAAAATTAACATAATTTTGTGGATTATAGTCGCAATATTAAGCTGGATGCTATATAAAAAGAAACTTCTGCTTAGTACGGAATTATTAAGCGAAGAAATCATGGAAAAAGTTAAAGATTCAGTTAAAGAAACTGCAGCTATTGATGAAAATGCCAGAAAATGTCCTAAGTGTGGTGCTGTGGTAAAAGCTGATAATCAATTCTGTACTTCATGTGGAGCAAAGATAGAGCAAGAAGAAACTGTTGAAGAAATAAAACAGGAAGAACCTGTTGAAGAAATAAAGCAGGAAGAACCTGGTCAGGAAACTGTAGAATAATAAATATCTAGTAAATATAGAGAGTTTTGTAATTTCATTTGCAAAACTCTCTTTCTCTTATCTATTAAAAATCATTAATATAAAGAAACCTTTCTAAAATGTCGAAATAAATATCAAATTTAATAACAGGAGGAGATAAAGATGAAAGCAATTAATGCAACAAGCCTGAATCTTCCTGAGATTTTACCTGAGAAATCGACAGCAAAAAGCGCTAAGGATGGCGGATCAAAAAACTTCAAGATAATGGATATATCTAAAGATAGAATTGTTCTGAGGGAAACAAAATCAGATAAAACTTTTGGTGGCGGTTATATATCAGAGTCATTGGAAAAATCAAATTATAAGAAACCAAAAAAAGAACAGATTAAAACAAACGAAGACAGTCAGGGTGCCTTTGTGAATAACAACAGATTTGACAGGCTGTCAAGGCAGGTGGTTGTTCTTGATTCAAAGGACATACAGCAATTAGAGAGTGATGGTAAACTTATAGAACAGATGAATCCTGACGAACTAAGAAGTTCGATAGATAACCTGTTAACAGAAAAAAGTTCGGGAAAAAATGTGGATAACCTGACGGAGGGCGAAGAGTTATCCACAGATACAGGTGAAGAAATTAACAATTTTGAAGATGCTAATGACTATGGAGTATGGTTTGACAGTATTGTGGATAAAATGATGAATGATATTGCAAAACTGCTTAACATTCCATTTTCAGGCGGAGGCGCTGATATAGTTGATCTTGCAGCAAAGAAGTATCTTGTGGAAAATGATATGCCATTAACGGTGGGTAATATTTATAAGGCATTGCACTGTGGTTCAAACCTAGAGAAGACAAGCATAAGTGATGAAGACTTTGGACAATTAAGAGAACAGGTTGAAAACATTATAAATGACGCAGGTCTTGAAATAAATGATGATAATGTAGAAAAGGCAAGATGGCTTATAGATAATGATATTCCCCTTGACTTAGATAAACTTAACCGACTTGAAATGGTTAATAATATTAATGATTTAAAGACAGAGGATCTTGTAGAGCCTGTACTGTATGCCATAAAAGACGGGATAGATGTTAATGAAATTGATTTGTCCTTTACTATGGACAGATTTGAAAGCATAGAAAATGAAGTGTCAGCTGTTACTGATGATGCAATAGGATATGCTGTAGATAACATGCAGGTTATAAGCATCAGCACATTATCATTTGCACAAAGAAATATAGTTGCAAATGTAACAAATGTGCAAAATGTAAGTTATATTAATGAGAATAATCAGGAAAAGGTAAGTAACATACATATTCAGCTGGATGAAATAAGACTTATGATGAGTTACGATGCATGTGCAAAAATGTCCTACAATGGAGTCGATATAAGAACTCAGTCTATAAGCAGCCTGGTTGAGCAGTTAAAAGACATTTCTGATATGAAAGAACTTTCTTCAGAGGATATTAAACTTAATAGTCAGGTAAATGAGGCTGTTAGTATAATTAAACAATCCTCAGTAAGTATAGTTGCGAAAACAGTATCTGTGCAGGATACAATAACATTAAGGCAGCTTCATACTGAAGCAGTTGATGTTAATAAGGCAGAGTATTATGAAACTCTTATGACAAAACCAAGAAAAGACATGGGAGACAGCATTAATAAAGCATTTTCTAATATTAAAGATATACTTGAAGATGTGGGACTTGAAGATACGGCAATTAACCAGAGGGCTGTACGAATACTTGCCTATAACAGTATGCATATAGATAAGAGTTCCATAGAAAATATCAAGCATTATGATATGAAGGTAACTTCAGTTATAGAAAAGATGACTCCAAGAAATGTGGTTACCATGATAAAGGATAATATTAATCCTTATGAGATGAAAATAGATGACCTTAGCATGGAACTTTCAAAACCTCAGTATGAAAAAGAATCCTATGATGATAATTATGGAAAATTCTTATGGGAACTTGATAATAATAAAGAACTGTCAGCTGAGGAAAGAGAAAGCTTTGTTGGAATTTTCAGACTTGTAAATGCAGTAAAAAAATCAGACGGAGCTGTAATTGGTGCAGCTGTTAACGCTGATATGGAATTAACCCTTTCAAATCTGTTAACTAATTACAGATCAAGAAAAGCAGAGGGTATGGACATTAATATAGATGATAATTCTGTTATAAAAGAACAGGTGGTAGTCGATGAAAAATCCATATCCTATCAGATTAACAGGGCATTTGCAGAAAGAATAAGTGATAATATAAGTCCTGAAGCCTTAAAAACATTGAAGGATGAAAGACCGGACTTTATGGATATGAATATTGAACTTGTAAGTGAGCTGCTTGTAGATTATTCCGAGGAAAATGAAAAGACAAAGAAAGAGTACCAGACAAGAAAGCTTGAGGATATAAGACAAACGTTATCAGAGATAAAGGATGAGGATACTGTTCTTTCTAAACTTGGCCTTGACTGTACTATTAATAATCTGGCAGCAGTGCTAAATCTGGAAAATGACGGTTCATTTTTCGGAAGAAAAAAGAATAAGAACAATATTTCATATATAAATGATGATGAAGATAGAGAAGCATTAAGTGATATAGCAGATAATATTACTGATAATATTGTCGATAAAAATAGTATATTAGAACTATATAATAGTATTGATTTTATTCTTAAAAATTGTGAGGCTAAACCTCTTAATAGTGAACAGTTTAAAGAGTTAACAATGGCTAAGAACTGTATAGCATTTTCAAGGGGCATAGCAAGGAATAATCATTATACACTGCCAATGATGATTGATGAGGACATTGTTAATATTAATCTTACGGTGGTGGATAATGGCAATAAAAACAGCCAGGTTCAGGTTAGTGCAGCTTTTGAAAAGATAGGAACAGTAAAGGCAACTCTTTCGGTTAATGACAGCGATATTAAGGGATTTGTTGTTTGTGAAACCAGAAAAGTTGCAGATTTTATAAAGGAACATGAAGGTGTTATAAGAAATAATGTTGGAAACTATGGCATGAATGTAAATCACATGGACTATATGGTGCTTAAGGAAGTAAATAGTATGTTCGATACATTTGACGAATCAAAGGGAAATGATAACAGGGCATTGTATGATGTTGCTAAGGCTTTGATTGTCAGTATGAAAGAAATGGAGGAAGAGTATGAGAATTAATCATAATATTTCGGCATTAAAATCAAATTACCAGCTGAATAAAAACGATACAAAGATGGCTAAAAGTCTTGAAAGACTTACTTCTGGTTTAAAGATTAACTCAGCAGCAGATGATGCCGCAGGTATGGCAATATCTGAAAAAATGAGAACACAGATTGCCGGTCTTAATAAAGCTTCTAATAATGCTTCTGATGGAATATCAGTTATTCAGACAGCAGAAGGTGCTTTAGATGAAGTTGAAGCCTGCCTTCAGAGAATGAGAGAGCTTGCAGTTCAGGCTGCCAACGGTACTTATACTCTTGAAGACAGACAGTCAATTCAGCAGGAAATAGACGCATTAAATCAGGAAATTAACAGAATTTCGGAAGCTACAGAGTTTAACAGCAAGAAGCTTCTTGATGGTACAATAGACAGAAAGTCTTATTCAGATAATTCAAATGTTACAGTAATATCTGCTTCAGACGCAGTTGCTTCAGGAAATAGTTATTCTATAACTGTTAATGAAAAAGCTGAGCAGGCCATCGTTACAGGCAACCTTATGGGAACTGGAAGTACTGCTGATAAGAAGATTACAGAGGCACAGGCAGGACACATTAATATAAATGGCGAAGAAATTGATATTAAAGCAGGTGATTCCTATGAGCAGGTTTTCCAGAAAATAAGAGAAACAGCAACAAATAATAACCTGTATTGCTTTGGTGTAACTGATCCTCCTGCAGCTGATTATGAAGGAGATCTTGCAGGATATGCTCCTGTGGAGTTTGATATTAACGGAGGCCAGTCACTTGTGTTTATCTCACAGAACTTTGGTGCAGAGGAAGAAGTATCTGTACTTTGTGATAATGAAGACCTTGCAGGACTCCTTGGCTTATCAACTACAGAGATGAAAGATTTTGGAAAAAATGCAGAGGTTTCCATAGATAAAAGTAACAAAATTGGTGGATTTCAGGCAACTGCTACAGTTACAGTTAGTGGAAACAGAGTAACAGTTACAGATAATAATGGATTTGAAATGCAGATGGCTATAAAACCTGGAACGAAGGGAGATTCTAATATTACAGTTCTTGGAACAGGACCGATGTCTCTTCATATAGGAGCAAATGCATACCAGACAATGGATGTTACCATTCCAGCTGTAACATCAGAAACACTTGGAATTGAGAATATCAGCATGACTACCCAGAAAGGAGCCCAAAAGGCACTTTCCCAGGTTAGTGATGCAATTGCCAGAGTTTCTTCCATCCGTTCAAAGCTTGGTGCGTACCAGAACAGACTTGAACATGCCATATCAAATCTTGAAACTTCTGATCTTAACATGAATGAATCATTATCGAGAATAGAAGATACTGATATGGCAGGTGAGATGGCTACATATACTCAGTACAATGTTCTTGTTCAGGCAGGTACATCAATGCTTGCACAGGCAAATGAAAAGCCACAGCAGATATTATCTTTATTACAATAAAACATAGGAGATTGACATATGGATAGTGCAAAAAAACAGGAATTTGCCGCAAGAGTTACTCAGGCAAACAAAAGCGAGTTAGTTGTTATAACGTATGATATTATTCTTTCATATATGGATGACATAGTTGAAACACATAATAATGGAGACAAGGAAAACTGTTACAACAGTGCTGTTTGCGCAGAAAACTTCCTTCATGAACTTATGGAGGCACTTGATTACAAGTATCCTATATCAAGAGAACTATTATCTTTATATGTTTATGTTAACAAACAGCTTGTTAATGTAAAGATAAAGGATGACATATCAGGTATAGAATCTGCAAAGGATGTCATGACAAAACTAAGGGAAAGTTTCATAAAGGTAAGCGAAGAAGATAAAAGTGCTCCACTTATGAGTAACACTGAAACTATTTATGCAGGAATAACATACGGCAGAGGAAACCTGAATGAAATGAGTATGCAGGATTCAGGAAATAATAGAGGATTCATGGCATAAACATATCATAATATAGCATAATAATGATAAATGGAACCGAAAGGTTCCATTTTTGCGTGTAATAAAAAAATAATAAACTGATGGTAAAACAAAGTAAAAATAAGTGATTCACAGCAGAAATAGAGGCATATCTAAAGATGAGGAAGAACATTAAGGCGAAAACTACATTAGATTTTAAAAATATAGGCGAAAACGACATTGCAATGTTGATTTTGCCTATATTTTGTTATATACTATATATAACAAAATATAGGAAGTGGTTTATATGTATTATCACAGACAATTAGAGAAAAAATTGCTTGAAACAGCAGAAGAGTATGCTTGCATCACTTTATATGGTGCGAGACAAACTGGAAAATCAACAATGATAAGGAAGGTTTTTAAAGATTTTGAGTATGTAACATTAGATGACAGCAGAGAAAGGATGTTGGCTTTAGAGGATCCAGAGTTGTTTTTAAATGTTCATGGAACTCCGTTGATAATAGATGAGATTCAAAAAGCAGCATCTTTGATGGAAGCAATAAAAATACGAATTGATGAGGAAAAATTAAAAAACATAAATGAAAACAAAAGCATACGTGTTATGTATATTCTTACTGGTTCAAACACGCATGAAATTCGTGAGAATGCTTCTGAAACTTTAGCAGGAAGAACGGCCATTATTGAAGTTAATTCATTTTCTCAATGCGAAAAATTACAGTTGGATGGGAATGAATTTGTGCCAGATATTGAGATATTAAAAACAAGACAAAAAGACTTTAAGCCTAAGAATATTAAGGAGATTTTCAATGATATTTTTATTGGCGGAATGCCAGAGTATTATGTATCTAAGCTCAACAGAAATACTTTTTTTGAGAGTTATATTTCTACTTATATTGAAAAAGATGTTAGTCGTTTGATAAATGTTGGAAGATTGGATGATTTTAGAAGATTTATGAAGATTGTGGCTCTAAGAACATCACAACAGCTTGATTATACTGAAATTGGTAATGTGCTAGGTATTGATTCAAGAACAGTAAAGAACTGGCTTTCAATACTTGAAGCATCTGGTATTATTATGATACTTCAGCCTTATGCCAGCAGTCTTGCAAAACGAGTAATAAAAACTCCAAAGATGTATTTTATGGATACCGGACTGTGTGCGTATCTATGTGGCTGGACAGATTCTAATATACTTGAAGCTTCTCCAATGGGGGGTGCTTTTTTTGAGACATATGTTGTTAGTGAAATTGTAAAAAGCATACGAAATAATGGTAAAAGAATAGAATATAGTCTATTTTATTATAGAGATAGAAATCAAAAAGAAATAGATATTGTTTATGTAAAAGACCAGACAATTTATCCAATTGAAATAAAGAAGGGAATTAAAAAGGATAAAGCTGATAAGAATTTTAAAGTTTTGGAACAGTATAAGATGCCTATTGCAACAGGCTTAATAATAGATACTTCTGACAGATTATTTCCTCTTAACAGGGATGTTTATTATTGCCCTGTTGGAATGATTGGATTATAGAAAAAACAATACCAGATACGTACTGTATCTGGTATTATTGTAAGAGGTTTTAAAGTATTAAGAAAATAACAAGTTATAAATTATTGTTGTAAGTCGAACTTATCTACCATAGTCTTAAGTAACTGAGCCTGGTTAGAAGCTTCATCACTTATAGCGAAGTTCTCTTGAGCAGCAGCCTGATTATTCTCAGTTACACTTGAAATTTGTGATACATGAGAGTTAATCTTTGTGATTTCATTTGACTGGTTATTAGCAGCTGTAGATATCTCATCAACCATTTTCTTTGATTCATTAGAGTATGTAACAGCTTCAGACAAAAGCTCTGCAGTTTTGTTTGCAATATCAACACCTTTGCTTACTGCTTTAGTTGTATTTGTTATAATCTCTGTTATTGTATTAACGGCTTCTGCACTGTCTCTTGCAAGACTTCCAACTTCGCTTGCTATAACGGCAAAACTCTTACCAGCTTCTCCGGCACGGGAAGCCTCGATAGAAGCATTAAGTGCCAGAAGGTCTGTCTGGTCTGCAATTTCATTGATTGTGTTAATAATAACACCAATCTGTTTAGAAGACTCTTTAATCTCATCCATTGATTTAAGCAGCTCTTCCATATCTTTGTTTTCAGCTTCAAGCAGATTGGCAGTTTTTAGAGTCATCTCACTTGCTTTGACGGAATTATCAGCTGTTGTTTCAATAAGAACAGATAACTTCTCAATAGAAGTAAACATTTCCTTTATATACTGTGACTGTTCAGTGACCCCAGCTGCAAGTTCCTGTGAACTTGCCTGCATATGCTCGGCATTGTAAGATACGCCCTGGGCTGTTTCGTTTATTTCAGTAAATACATCATTAAGGTTTGATATAATGCTGTCTAATGATTCTTTGATATCATTAAAATCACCTTCGTAACAGTCACTTGTCTCAACATTTAACTTACAGTCTGATAAGTTTTTAAGTACAACTTTTATGTCATTTATATAAGTGTTGAGATTTTCTATAGTCTTGTTAAGTGCTGTTGATAAAATCTCAATTTCTGAACTTACTATATTTTCGTCAAATGAAACTGACAGGTCTCCTCCGGCAAGACAGTCAACCTTATTACTTATAGAAAGAAGTGGCAAGAACCATCTTGTAATTCTGTCTGACATAACAGTATTAAGAACAATAAAGTTTGCAACAGAAAGTACTACAAATATTATTATTACAGCATATAACATGCAATAATTACTTGCTTTTGATGCAAGTCCCACTGAAGTCCAGCCATTTGCTATCTTAACAGGATAGGCAAGTTTTGTTTTGCCATCAAAGTCTTTCAATGTTATTATTTCATGTTTTTCGGAATCAAGTGACTTAAAGATATCCTCATATATGCCCTTTCCGACTTTATCTAATGTTTCTGAATTATCGCTGCCAAACTTAAATTCTTCATTTATATGTGTAACAATATTGTTGTTGCTGTCAATCAGGAAACTGTATTGTTTTTTACTGTCATCCTTTCCTGTTAATGCTATTAAATCATCTATAGGATATTCAGCAACAAACATGCAGGTATTTTCTAGTAAGGAGAATGTCTTTGTAACAACTACTACCTGTTTCTTTCCATTGTTGGAAACTGTGCAGGAAGTATTATCCTTTTGCTTTATAGCATCTTTATACCATTGTTCTGATGAAAAATCAGCATTTCTTGTGTATTTTTTTGTTTCTGACTCTAAAAGCTTAGTTGTACCAATAGTTATGTAAAGTGACGAAGCTTTTGAAAAATCACCTTTTTTGCTTAATGAATTAAGCATAGTTGTTAATTTTTCTTCTGAAGAAAAATCACTACACTCAATAACATTGGTTGCCGAACTAACGGCTGAATTATAATCACTAAGAAGTTCATTAGCGTTATTTGCATATTCAGCTGCTGTGGCTTCTACAGTATATTGAGCCTTGTCTTTAGATAAAATACTTGTAATTATTACAGCAACAATTACAAAAATAAGATTAAAACATGCGGTATAAACTGAAAACCACTTTCTTACTCTTCTGCTGTAGGTTTGAATTGAATTATTTGAATTTGAAAACAATTTTAAAACCTCCTTTACATCTATGTCAATTAATTTAATTATAACACACTTTAAATGGAAAAAAAAGGATATTATTAGAAAAAAATTGAAATATTAAAGTATGATTAAAAGTATGTATTCATAATTGTTAAATATTGTTTTTTGATATATAATATATTGGTAAGTATTTTTATATTAAAGGAGGAACAAAAGTGAAAAGGAAGCAATTAATAGGATTAATCGTTGCAGCAAGTCTGTTTGTGGTTATATGTATTATAAGTATGATTACACGTTATTTTTTAGGAAATGAAACATATGAAAACAAAGGTTTATTTGGAGCTATGGAGGAGCTGGACAAACCAACGGGCAATTATATTGGTATTATTACTATTGATGGTGAGATAGCAGCAGGTTCAGGAAGTTCTTTTGTATCAACAGCTGGATATAATCATGAAAGAATTCTTAATAACATTGAAACATATGAGTCAGAGAAGTCTAATAAGGGAATTATGGTGTATATTAATTCTCCGGGAGGAAGTGTTAATGCCAGTGATGAAGTCTATTTAAGACTTATGGAGTACAAAGAAAAAACTGAAAGACCTGTATGGGTTTACATGGCTGATGAATGTTGTTCAGGTGGATATTATATAGCTATGGCAGGTGATCGTCTCATAGCTAACAGAAATACTTGGACTGGTTCTATTGGTGTGTATGTTGCTCTTAATAACTATAAGGAATTAATGGATAAGCTTGGTGTGAAGACAACATATATTAAGACTGGTGCTAACAAAGCCATGGGAGCGGCAACAGAGGAGTTAACGGAGGAACAGCATGATATTTTACAGGGTGTGGTTGATGAAGCATATGACCAGTTTATATCTGTAATTGTAGATAACAGAACTGAACTTACAGAGGAAAAAATCAGAGAGCTGGCAGATGGAAGAATATATACAGCAAAGCAAGCCTTGGAATTTGGATTGATAGATGATATTACAAAAACATATAAAGAAGCAGAAGATCTTATGATAAAGGAAGTTGGAGAAGACCTGGAAATGTATGAAATACCTGCAGAAACAAGTTTTTGGGATGAATTTTATGCAGGACTTTATGGCATGAAGTCAAAGTCTGATACAGAAATGTTACTTGATATGATGGAAAATGATAATAGCGGGGAGGCGATGTACTATGCAATGCCAGGACAAAACTAATTATAATGCAGGTTTTGGTGTTAGATTTGCAGCTTATATGGTGGATTTGTTACTGGTAGGAATAGTTACTGGAATTTTCAGGATTACTATATGGAGCATATCTTTAGCATATCCTGATAATATTTTTAATAAGGAAATATTATTTGATAAAACAGGAACGGCTATAATAGCATATCTAATATCAGTTATTTATTTTATATGTTCAACATATACTTCAGGAAGAACAATTGGAAAGATGATTTTTAAACTAAAGGTTGTATCTTTGGATGAAGACGGCATGAATCTTTGGGACATATGCTATCGTGAAACTATAGGAAGATATCTTTCAACTGTAATATTTCATTTAGGATATCTTACAATATTTATTAATAGCAACAAGCAGGCTCTTCATGATTTGCTTGCTGATACAAAGGTAGTATTTGAATTTAGTAATTCAGATATCAGTAACATAGAAGTTAGCAATTTGGAGGCTGCTACTTCTGATAATCGCAATGATGTTTCTGATTATTATCAGAAACCAAGAACAGACGATACTAATACTGGAATTAAAAGAAGAAAAAGAAGCATAGAATCTTATATACAGATGAGAGAAGAGTCACTGGGACATACAGAAAGTGAAAAGGAATCTGAAAAAACACCTGAAGATAATAATGATGTGGTTTATGGTGAAGATACCAATAATGAACTATGATAGGCTGATACCCTCACAGATTGTGAGGGTATTTTTTTGTATAATATACATATAATATATGGAAGCAGTATGGAGGCAGGCTATGAGAAAAGGTGTAAGATTAATAGCTGTAGCAGCGCTTATAATTATTATATGTTATATGGTCAGGACAAAGGATAAAACAAAGTCCATAAAAGATGAAAAGTATATTGCCATAAATAATGATGTTGAAAAGCTTACAGACAGAGAAGAATATTTATGCGGAGTTCTTGTTCATGAGGTTCCGGTTCAGTATTCAAAGGAAACAATAAAAACCATGGCAGTGATAATTAGAAGTTATATAGCTAAGAAGTTATATGAAAATGGTGATAAGGTTGTATTATCCGATAAAATAGGACTGCCTTATGTTGATTTAGAAAAACTTAAAGAAACCCTGGGGGAAGAGAATTACGCTGAAAATATTGAAAAGTATGAGGAAGCAGTTAAAGATACAACTGGAGAGATACTTTTGTATAATGGCAAATATGTAACGCCTCTTTATCATTATGCAAGTGCCGGAAATACCAGAAATGCCAAGGAAGTTTTGGGAGAAACATATGATTATATGTCAAAAAAAGAAAGTAATTATGATATAGAATATCCAGGCTTCTTAAATGTAGAGGACTGTCTTTCTAATGAATTTAATAAAACAGTTATTGTGGAACAAAGTGATGATTCGGGATATGTTCTGAGCGTAAGTGTTGATGGGGAGATAATGACAGGTGAGCAGTATGCAAAAAGATATGGCCTTAATTCTTCATGTTTTACAGTTCAGTACAGTGATGATAATGTAAGAATTATAACGAAAGGTGTTGGACATGGGTTCGGACTTAGCATGTACGGGGCTGATAAAATGTCACAAAAAGGTGCAAAATACATAGATATTCTGAATTATTATTATGATAATTTAAAATTGGTTAAATTAAAAGAATAATATTATATATATTTGGAAATGCTATCGGTATCTATTATTTTAGGAGGATGGCTATGAAAAATATAAAAGGTTTTTATGTTGCTCTTGCAACATGTATTTGTATGATTTTTGTGCTTAGCTATACGATTGGAGGTATTAAAAAAGCAGATGGTAAACTGGCGGAGCTTAATGAAGAAAAGAAGGACCTGGAATTTGCAAACAACAATATGTCTTCCAATTACAAAGTGGCTGATAATAAAGAATATGAGGAAAAATCTGAGGAAGATGTTAAGGAAAATGATATCGTTACTGAAAAAACTGAAGAAACAGACATATTAGCTTCATTTGACGCAGGCATAGCTGATTATGAGGAGTATGCGTACAATGTTACAGATGAGGATGTATTTGAGGATTATGAAGATACAGATGAAGAGGTTGTAGAAACCTCAGGTAATGTGTACGACTCTGAAAAACAACTTCATTTTGATACTGAGGCGAAACTTGCCTGGCCTGTGGAGGGCGAAATCCTTAAGGATTTTTCTTTGGACAAGATGATTTATTTTGAAACTCTGGGACAATTTAAAACAAATAACTGTATAATGATAAAGGCAGATAAAGGTGAAAATGTCAATGCTTCATATAGAGGAATTGTTAAAAGTGTTGGAAAAAGTTATGAGGATGGCAATATTGTAGAAATTGACATAGGTGATAATTATGTAGTATCATATGCTCAGATTGACGGTATATGTGTTAATGAAGGAGATATGGTTGAAGAAGGCGATGTTATTGGTGTAATTGCTGAACCTACAGGATATTATACTGATGAAGGAAGTCATTTGTCTTTTAAGGTTACAAAGGACTCTTTACCTGTTAATCCAAAAGAATTATTAAGATAAAGGTATTGACATTTTAAAAATTAGTGTTATATTAGTTGTAGAACAAGCATTCTATATTTTGAGGAAAGGAGAGCCTCTTTAAGTTGCTGTCGTACTTATTTGTAAGGCAGTAACAGATACATAAGCGGCGGTAAAGTATTATGAATATATCAAAATTTACACAAAAATCAATTGAAGCTATTAAGAATTGCGAAAAGCTGGCCTATGATTACAGTCATCAGGAACTGGCACAGGAACATCTTCTGTACAGTCTGTTAACTATTGATGAGAGCCTTATTAGTCGCCTGATTACCAAGATGGGGATTGATAATGAAGACTTTATTAAACAGGTTGAAAGTCTTCTTAGTAAGCGAACTAAGGTTTCAGGAGGCTCCATATATGTAGGAGACGACCTTAATAAGGTTCTTATATATGCTGAAAATGAGGCTAAGGCAATGGGAGATGAGTATGTATCAGTTGAACATCTCTTTTTAAGCATGTTAGCTAATCCTTCAAGGGAGATAAAAGTATTATTCAGAGTTAATAATGTTAATAAAGAAGCATTTTTACAGGCTTTGTCAAGTGTAAGGGGTAATCAGAAGGTTGTGAGTGATAACCCTGAGGATACATATGACACTCTTAATAAATATGGTTATGACCTTGTGGAAAGGGCAAGAAATCAGAAACTGGATCCGGTTATAGGACGAGATAATGAGATAAGAAATGTTATACGAATTCTTTCAAGAAAGACCAAGAATAATCCGGTTCTTATAGGTGAGCCTGGAGTTGGTAAAACTGCAGTTGTTGAAGGACTTGCACAAAGAATTGTAAGAGGTGATGTACCTGAGGGTATAAGAGATAAGAAACTCTGGGCACTTGATATGGGTGCACTTATTGCAGGAGCCAAGTACAGAGGTGAGTTTGAAGAGAGACTTAAGGCTGTGCTTGATGAGGTAAAGGCAAGCGATGGAAGAATTATATTATTTATAGATGAGTTACATACAATTGTTGGAGCAGGAAAGAATGAAGGTGCCATGGATGCCGGTAACATGCTTAAACCAATGTTAGCAAGAGGTGAACTTCATTGTATAGGTGCCACTACACTTGATGAATACAGAAAGTTTATTGAGAAAGACAAGGCTCTTGAAAGAAGATTTCAGCCTGTACTTGTGGAACAGCCATCAGTTGAGGAAGCAATTTCCATACTGAGAGGATTAAAGGAACGTTATGAAGTTTATCATGGAGTTAAGATAAATGATGCTGCACTTGTAAATGCAGTTGTGCTTTCTGACAGATATATATCTGAGCGATTTTTGCCAGATAAGGCCATTGATCTTGTGGACGAAGCCTGTGCACTTATAAAAACAGAGCTTAATTCAATGCCTGCAGAACTTGATGATATGCAAAGAAAGATTATGCTTTTAGAGATTGAAGAGGCGGGTCTAAAAAAGGAAAAGGATAATCTTAGCAAAGAAAGGTATGAAGAGATACTAAAGGAATTATCTGTACTTAGAGAAAAGTTTGCTGAAGGAAAGGCAAGGTGGGATGAAGAAAAGGGTGAAGCTGACAAGATTAGCAAGTTAAAGGAAGAGTTAGAGGAAGTAAAGGCTTCTATCGAGATTGCAAAGAGGGACTATGACCTTAATAAAGCAGCAGAACTTCAGTATGGCAAGATGCCTGAACTTGAACGAATGATTAAAGAATATGAGGAAACATCTAAAAACAAGGGTGAAAAGATGATACATGATCATGTATCTGAGGAAGATATCGCAACTATTGTTTCAAAGTGGACGAATATTCCTGTTAATAAGCTTACAGAAGGAGAAAAGAGCAAGGTACTGAATCTTGAAGAGCAGCTTCATAAGAGGGTTATTGGACAGGATGAAGGAGTAAGCAGAGTTACAGAGGCTATTCTTCGTTCAAAGGCAGGAATAAAGGATCCGTCAAAGCCTATTGGATCATTTCTTTTCCTTGGTCCTACTGGTGTTGGTAAAACTGAACTTGCAAAAGCCCTTGCTGAGTATCTGTTTGATAATGAGCAGAATATAGTAAGAATAGATATGAGCGAGTATATGGAGAAACATTCAGTGGCAAGACTTATAGGAGCACCTCCGGGATATGTTGGATATGAAGAAGGTGGACAATTAACAGAGGCTGTAAGAAGAAAGCCATATTCTGTTATACTTTTTGATGAGGTTGAAAAAGCACATTCAGAAGTATTTAATGTTTTGTTACAGGTACTTGATGATGGACGTATTACAGATTCCCAGGGAAGAACCGTTGACTTTAAGAACACTATAATTATTATGACTTCTAACATTGGTTCAGAGTATATTCTTGAAGGCATTAATAAAGATGGTGTTCTTAGTGAAGCAAGTGTTGATATGGTTATGAAAGACCTTAAGAATCATTTCAGGCCAGAGTTTATTAACAGACTTGATGAAACTATTATATTTAAGCCACTTACAAAGGATAATATAGGAAATATTATTGATCTAATGATTACTGATATTAATAAGCGACTTAAGGATAAGCAGTTAAGTATCATACTTGATAATGAAGCGAAACAGTTTATAGCAGATAATGCTTATGACTCTGTATATGGAGCAAGACCTCTTAAGAGATATCTTCAGAAGAATGTGGAAACACTTATTGCAAAGATGATAATTAAGGGTGATGTTTCTATAGGTGATACTATAACAATTGGAGTTAATGATAATAAACTTGTTGGTATAAATTAAATATTCCTTGTACCATATGTTCTGGTAGAAGATGAGAAAATAATCATCATGAATTATTAGAAGTTGATTAAAAAAACGACAAAGTACTTGCCAGGATTATTATTTCAGTGCATAATAGTATGTAGGTGGTTGTTAATTATTTTAGCAATCGGATATTTTAGGTATAAGTTTAATTATAGAAAGGAAAGAAGAACATGTGGACAAGGCGTGAATTAAAGGAAAGGGCAAAAAAAGCATTCAAGACATACTATCTTGAAGCAGTTATTGCAGGTATAGTTTTAATGTATATTGCGGGACAGACACCTATATCTTTAACTATTAGAAGTGCAATGAATACGGTTTCAAGTTTTTCATCGTTAGTTGGTATGATTGATGAGATGGATTCATATTCTACTGACAATTTTGAATATGATGATGACGATGAAGAATATGATGATGATGAGGATTTAGGCGATATTCTTCAGGGTGATGAGGATTATGACACTTATGAAGAGGATGCAACTGAAGAAGAAACTTATGAAGAAGATGCGGATGACTACTGGTCAGATGACAGTGAAGAAGATGCAGATGACTACTGGTCAGATGACAGTGAAGAAGATGAAATTACAGAGTCTGACGGTGAAGATGTTATCTTTGATGCTGCATCAGAGGATATAAATGCAGATTATATTAAGAATATATTCGAAGATGCATTTGAAGAACAAGGCATTGATCCAACTGATATTGTTGCAGTATTGGCAGTTTATGGAATTATGATTTTGATTTTTGGTGGTTTGGGAATTCTCTTTAAGATTTTCTTAGTAAATCCTATTATAGTTGGAGCAAAGAAGATATATCTTACTGGAACTGAGGAACAGCCAAACTTATCAATGTTATTCTGGGCATTTTCTCGTGATGCTAATTACATAAATATAGTAAAGAATATGTTTATAATGGATATTAAACTTATGTTATGGACATTATTATTATGGATCCCAGGAATTATTAAGAGTTATCAGTATAAAATGATACCATACATACTTTGCGATAATCCTAACATTAGCACAAGGGATTTATTTAATGAAACTAAGTCTTTAACAAATGGAGAAAAATGGAACATATTTGTTTTAGATTTATCATTCATAGGATGGAGAATTTTAGGAGCATTGCTTGTTTGCTGTTGTATTCCTATGCTTGATTTGGCATTTACAACTCCTTATAAAGAAGCAACTTATGCAGAATTATATGTTGAGTTAAGTGCTGAACTTGAAGAACAAAGCAAGTCACCAGATGTTATGTAATCCATAAGCATTATTAAGAGTGGTTAATTATATATTAATCACTCTTTTTTTATTATTAATAAAAAAATACTGTACTTAATTATATACAGTATGTTATAATAAAAATGACGTGAAGGGAATTTGGGATATATCGGGGGAAAGTGTATGTATGATAAGAAAAGTCTTACAGGGTATAGCATAATTTCAATAGGATTGCCGTTAGGCGTTTATGTAACAGCTATGTTTGGTAAAGGTAAGATATGTGATTTGGCATATTTATCACTGGCATTTATAGCTGTTGTTGTTATGTTGTTTTCTATCAAAGTTCTGATGGGTATGTTCTTTGACAGGGATAATAGTTATGCCGATGGAGAATTTGTTATTAAGTATAACTGTATTTTACTTGCTACATTTGCAATTAGATATATGCTGATTTGTGTATCACAGAAGCTGCCTTTTAACAGCAGTATTATTATGGATATTATAGCTGCACCGGTAATAACATTGTTGTTTATAGGTTTTTTAAAAAACTATTGTCTTAATACAAGAACTGTATTAAGAACCATGCTTGTGTCTATTATACTTATTTATGTTGTTTTGCCACTTGTTATACAGGGGCTGGAGATGCTTATAGGTGATGAGTATATAGTTATGAGCAGTGTATATTATAAGTTTTTTGGCTATAATTATGCAGCCAACAGAATTTTAATGGGAGCATGCAGAATATTTGGAATAAATATTCCTGGCAAGTTGCTGTTTGTTACAATTGGTGTGGTGAATCTAATTATATGGTGTATTATGTATCTTCCGTATATGGTTATTTCAGCTGTAGTAGTTGATGAGAGAAGTTATATGGACAAAGGTATATTTATTAATACAATGATAATTATTACAATAACTGCAATGATGTTATTGGGGATTTTTTGGGTTTCAATTCTGTGTGAAAAGGGTACATTTGAATTGGATTATAATATTTTTCACAATTTATAAAAAAGGGTGATATTGAGATGGATAATTACAGAAATGATGGTTTAGGAAACAGGGATTTTGACAACATGGACATAAGAGGCAGAGGGAATTATTCTGAAAGAATGGACTTTGACGTAAGAGGAGACTTCGAAAGAAGAGATTTTAATAATAATTATAACGGCTTTGATAACAGGAATAATTTTGATATGTCGAATAATTATAATAATAGAGGTTTTGATGCTCCTGGAAACAACAATGGCTTTATGAATAATCGTGAGCCAGACAGGTTCAATAATGGATTCGATAACAGGGGAGGATTTAATAATGATAATGATCCTTTTTCAGCCAGAAACAGATTTGATATGAATAATCAGATGTTTGGAAGCAGAGGTTTTGAATCTGGTAATAATTATATGGACAGGAATATATTTGATTCATCAGATGATACTGTGGATTTCAGGGATAACAGACAGAACATTAATAATAATGGAAATAATAACAATGCCAATGATGATAAGAATTTACAAGAAAATAATGCAGAAAATAACGTAAAAGAGGATAATAAGCAGCCAGCTAAGGGTCAGGGCAGTGATTTAATAAAGAAGATTAAGAATAATAAAGTAATTGTTGCATTTGCGGCAGCTCTTCTGGTGCTAATTATATTGATTTGTGCAGTTTCTAAGAATCTGACTGCAACAGGTAATGGCAGGATTGTTATATATTATAAAGGATTTGAAGAGCCTAATATAGAGTATAAGTTAAGTGAGGGAAAGTGGACTAAAGAAAAGTTAACAACTACAGACAGAGATGGATATACTCATGAATTTAGCGTAGATTTGGGCAAGTCGAAGTACATGATTTGTACATTTAATGATGGGCATGGTAATATTGATAATAATGGTGGTAATTGTTATACGTTTGAAGCTGGTGAGTATAGCTTTAATGATGGTACAGTAGCAAAAATTGGAGATAGCGTATCTACTCCGGGAGGAGATTTGAAGTTAGAGTCCTTTACTGTTACACCTTCAGAGGATGTTATGGCAAAAGATGAAGTTGTTATTGAAGCAATGGCAAAGGGAGGTTCTCCTAAGTATTCATACGCTTTTGGATACTTTGATGAAGCTGGAAAAGAGATAATTCTTCAAAATTATGGATATGAGTCATCTGTTACATGGATTCCTGAAAAGGCTGGAACATATGATTTATATGTCAAAGTAAAAGATGAGAAAAACAACATGAAGAAAAAGGACATCGAAGGTTTTCATGTAGGAGGATTAACTATTACTGGTATTAAGACAGATGCTGGAGATTCTGATATAACAACTGGCACGACTGTAACACTTATTGCAGAATTTACAGGAGCAGAAGGTATTAATAATATTAAGTGCCATTATGAAATATCAGATGGTGAAAAATCAGAAGATATTAATGCTTCCACAGATGGTGTGGCACAATGGACTCCTCAGTATGAGGGTAATTATTCAGTAAAATGTGTTTTGGAGGATGAAACAAAACTGCTTGGAGACTATACAATTCAGGTAGAAGTAAAAGCACAGAAAGATCCATGGGAACAATTTATTAATCCAGGTGGAAATGATAATAATGGTGATAGCAATGACAGAGTTATTATTTATTACAAGGGATTCAACGAAGCATATATTCATTATCAATTAGGCAACAACAATTGGACACAGGATCCTGGTGTCAAGATGGAGAGAACTGATGAAAGAAAAGGATATGAGTATAAAGCAGTAATTGATTTGTATGGTAATAAGTACATTAAAGCATGTTTCAATGATG
>JAILNW010000294.1 GCA_024691145.1 Lachnospiraceae bacterium | reverse complement strand
AACAGCAACCTTAGCTCCATTGTTCTTGTAAAATGTTATATATCCAGCCTCTGAAGTATTGACTACCTCTTCCTCTCTTATAGCTATTGCGCTAAAAGAGTTATTCTCTGATATACTTTTTTCAACTACCTCATAAATTGCAACATGTTCCTTAGTAAAATAAATAATAACATAAACAAATATATATACAAATATAAAAGCAAATACTATCAATCCTGCATTGATTCTGATAGGCTGCTTTAATTTTCTGACATTTTGACCACGTTTGTTGTCCAACTTCTACACCTGCCTAAAATTTTCAAATATACTCTCTTTTATTATACTTTTTTTTCCAAAAAAATAAAAGGGTTTTTGGGAAAAAAATTAAAAAATATTAAATTTTTTCCATATGAATAAAAATAAAATAGTTGGTAATTATATTAATGAAATCTAATTAAAGAAAGGAATTTTAGTATGAAAAAACTTGATTATGCAGCTTTAGGACTAGTAATTATTGGTACCATCAACTGGGGACTTATTGGACTTATGAAATTTGATCTTGTTAGCGTAATATTCGGTAACATGAGTACTTTTGCAAGAGTCATATACACCCTTGTAGGTATTGCAGGCCTATATGCATTAACTTTCTTTGGACGAGTAAAATCCATGGAAAACTAAAAAAATACAGGAGGTATAGCCCTCCTGTTATTTTTTAAATTGTGATAACAATTCATTCATCTGTGTATATAATAAATCTGAACTCATATCACAAGCATACAATACAATCGCAACATATTGCTTATTATCAGAATCAGTACACGAAACAGCCAGACACTTTCCGGCTTTAATAGTTGTTCCCGTCTTTCCTCCAGTAACTATTATTCCCTCTGGAGGACTCATCGTTCCAATAATATATGAGTTAGTATTATCATACTTAGAACTTTTAGCTTTGCCATTAGTATCCGTATATGGCATATCAAATGACACCCTGCTTGAAGCTTCAAGGAAAAAGTCGTATTTTAGCAATTCATTGTATATCAGGTATAAATCATATGCTGTCGTGTAATGATTATCATCATGTAATCCGTGTGGATTAACAAAATTAGTACTTACACAGCCTAACTCCTTAGCATCCTGATTCATCAGCTTTGCAAATTCTTCAACGGAACCAGCTACAAAATTAGCAACTTCAATTCCTGCATCATTACCACTATATGTTAACATTGCAGTTATAAGATCCCTTAAAACAATCTTCTGGCCCTTTTTAAGTTTACAAAGTTTTGCTCCTGATTCAGTAATTCCACCTGAATTAGTACTTACTTCAACAACAGCATCAAGGTCTGAGTGCTTTAGTGCCGTTAATGTAGTCATAATCTTAGTTATGCTGGCTGGATATAATTTTTCATAAATATTATCTGCATAACAGATAGTATTATCAGTAACGTTAACTAATATCTCTGCTTTTCCAGTTAACTTGTCATCTCCGCCATTATCCTGTCCCAAAGGAACAACACACACGTTTGAAGCAAATAACTGTTCATTAGAACTGTTACCTGTACTACTATCAATTATAGCATTAACATTATTAAAATCATTATATGACATATAAAGAACTTTATCTTTATTATCACATCCACAAAAGCATAAACATATACTAATTATTAATAAAAAACTTATTACTTTCTTCATACAATCATCTTTCTTTACTACTTATACAATTCTCTCCAATCTAAATCTCCTCTGTCAAGTGCTTTTATAAGCAGCTCGGCAGTTGCAAGATTAGTTGCAAGAGGAATATTATGTGTATCACAAAGCTGAACAATGTTATTTACGTCAGGTTCATGAGATTTAGGTGACAACGGATCTCTTAAAAATATAATAAGATCAATCTGATTATGTTCTATCTGAGAACCTAACTGCTGCTCACCGCCAAGATGTCCTGCAAGATACTTATGTACAGTAAGGTTAGTTGCCTCCTCAATAAGTCTGCCAGTTGTACCTGTAGCATAAATATCATTCTTCAACAATATTCCTCTGTAAGCAATACAAAAGTTCTGCATTAATTTTTTCTTTGCGTCATGTGCTATCATTCCAATGTTCATCTATATATCCTCCATCCTAAAGCTTCTATGATTCTGAAGTTTTAATTTTAACGAATTATCCTCTTGAAACTGTTTTTCCTTGTAATCCAACATTTAAAACAATTCCAATGGCTGCAAAATAACTAAACAAAGCACTTACTCCATAACTTAAAAATGGTAAAGGAAGTCCTGTATTAGGAAGAAGTCTGGTTACAACTCCAATGTTAGCAAAAATCTGAAACATAAACAAAGCTGAAACACCTGTACAAATCATCTTTCCTGTAAAATCCCTTGCATTTCTTGCAATAGAAAAACACTTAAAAACAAGAACCATTAATAATGCTATTATTACAAAGGATCCAATAAATCCAACAACCTCTCCTACTGAAGTAAAAATAAAATCACTTTCAACAATAGGAAGTCTCTTACAAGTAAGATTCTCTGTGCTGCTTCCATCTAATATTCCATATAACTTTCCTCTCTCAATCATATCGACAGATTTGTTCTGTTGGAACATAATATCTGGAAATAAATCTGGATAAAATAATCCTAAAATTCTCTTCTGCTGATAGCTCTTTATTATCTTCTGATATGGTTGACATACATACCAAATCACAATAGCTACGGTTGGAACCATCATAGCAAATGCTGGTATAATAATTTTATAACTTATTCCAGCATAATACAACATTATAACGAAAAAAAATATCAAAACAAGGCTTGATGATAAATCTGGCTGTATAAATATAAGCAAAACTGGTAAAGAAACAACACCAATAATTATTCCAAGTGTTTTTATGTTATTAATACTCTCATTAAACTGGGTTAGTAGTTGCGCCAAAACAATTATCATAATTATCTTACAAATCTCCGAAGGCTGAATTGTAAACAAATCACCTATTTTTATCCATCTGATAGAACCATTATAGCCTGAACCTAAGCCTGGTACCTGGATTAATAACAATAATATTACTCCAATTGCATAAAGAATCAAGCTATAATTGCATACCAGATGATAGTCTATAAATGTAAGTACAAAGCACACACACATACCTAGCATAATTCCAATTATCTGTTTTGTAAACAAACGTGGCTTTACTATATGTATTAATGATGCTCCAGTCACAACTAATACCATAACTACAAGTATCAAAGATATATTTAATTTTTTTAAGTTATACTGTTTAATATTTAACATTGAAATACATCCTTAATCTTTTATTTTGCCTTATTAGGCTTTTTATCTTTATTCTGCTTGTTATTGCTGTTTTTATTATTATCTTTCTTTTCCTCAGCTTTAACATCTTCCGTCTTATTTGTCTCACTGGCTGTATCTTTTTCAGCCTTCTTTTCTGCTTTTCTTGCTTCTGATTTCATATCCCTTATAGGTATATTAGCAAATAAAGCAGGCACAGAAGCATCACCATCTACATCTGTCTGTGATATCTTTATATCAAGGCCCTCCTGGTCAATCTCAAGATACTTAGATAATACGTTAATAATGTCATTCTTAATCTGCTCCATTATATCCGGTGAGCAATTAGCCCTGTCTGACACCAATACTAACTTTAATCTGTTCTTAGCTATACTGCCTGAAGTCGGTTTCTTCTTAAAAAAATCAGCAAGGATCATTACATGTGCCTCCTATTTTCTAAATATTTTTTGAAATATATTCTTCTTCTTGTCCAAATCAAGATATGGTACATCTTCACCAATAATTCTCTTACAAATATTCATATAAGTCTGTCCTGCAAGAGAATCATCTCCTACTAATGGTTCACCATTATTAGTAGCTACGACGATCTTCTCATCATCTGGAACGACACCAATAAGATCACAAGCTAAAATGTCAACAACGTCATCACTTGACATCATCTCACCATTTTTAACCATGTCAACTCTTAAACGGTTTACTATAAGATTCGTATGTTTCATCTCATTAGCCTCTAATAAGCCAATGATTCTGTCCGCATCTCTGACAGCTGAAACTTCAGGTGTAGTCACAACAAGTGCTCTGTCTGCACCTGCTATAGCATTCTGAAATCCCTGTTCTATACCTGCTGGACAGTCAAGGATAACGTAATCAAATTCATCCTTAAGCTGATCTGTAAGTTTTTTCATTTGCTCAGGAGTAACTGCATTCTTGTCTCTTGTTTGAGCAGATGGTAATAAATAAAGCTTAGGATATCTCTTATCCTTTATTAACGCCTGTTTAATTCTACAGTTACCCTCAATAACATCAACGAGATTGTAAACAATGCGATTTTCTAACCCCATAACAACGTCAAGATTTCTAAGTCCTATATCAGTATCAATAACTACAACTTTTTTATCAAGTTTAGCTAAACCTGTACCGACATTGGCAGTCGTTGTTGTCTTACCTACTCCACCTTTACCAGATGTAATAACAATTACTTCTCCCATACTTCATCTTTCCTCCATGCATAAATCATATATATACCCGAGTAACTTATAAGATTAATCCAAAGTCACTCAAATGTATCTATATTAACGTGTTACAAAGCCGTAATCATATACATAATTACAGCATATATATAAACAGTAAAAAACTGCTTATAACAATACATTAAATACTATAACATTAAAATGTTATAAATATTACTCATATAAATGAATTTTACTTGAAATATTAGTTA
>JAILNW010000275.1 GCA_024691145.1 Lachnospiraceae bacterium | reverse complement strand
CACGTGAACATATATATTTGCAGTATTATAATAACAGATTTACTTATGATAGCTATGACAATACATGTTTTATCATATATAGGATTTAATAAGAAACAGAAAATCTGGTTTTCGCATACATTCTTATCAATTATTTTTTGTTCTCTGGCAGAATTATGTGTTCATTGTGGTTATTACAAACCTGTTTATGCATTTAGTCTCACAATTATAACTGTTCTGCAGTTTTCAGTTTCCCCTATGCTTGCAGTAATGTTTACGGGAGCTTTAGGTCTTCATAAACAGTCAAGAATAGCAAGTTTGTATTTTATATTGTGCTTAACGATAGAAGCAGCATGTGCGCCATATGGACTTGTTTTTTATTTTAATGAAAATGGGTACAACAGAGGAGAGTATTTTATCATATATGAAATAATGTATATTATAAGTATGCTTTACCTTGCTATAAGCTTAATAATTGTAGGAAAGAAATTTAATCACAGAGATACACTTACAATTCTGATGGTTGTTATTGTACTTATTGGTGGTATTTTACCAATGTCTTTATTTAAAATAAATATTACATATGTAGCTATTGGTGTCAGTGCATGTTTATGTTATATATACTATAATGATCTTGTACAACAGGATATAAAATCAGAACTTGTGGAAAATCAGGAAAAAATGAATGAGATGCAGATACACATTATATCGGGACTGTCAAACCTAATTGAAAACAGGGATGCAGAAACAGGAGAGCATGTATTCAGAACAGGCCAGTATGTAAAGGCAATCGCTGAAAATGCAGTAAAGGAAGGAATTTATACAGATATACTTGATGAGCATTATATAGAGTTGTTATGCTCTTTAGCTCCTTTACATGACGTAGGAAAGATAGTAGTTTCTGATCAAATACTTAAAAAACCAGGAAAACTAACCAGTGAGGAATTTGAAGAAATAAAGAAACATACATCTGTTGGAGGAAATGTTGTAAAACAGATTCTTGAAGGAATTACAGATGAGGAATATATTAATTTTGCAGCGGACATTGCAACATATCATCATGAAAAATGGAATGGAAGCGGTTATCCAAACCAATTGTCAGGTGATGACATACCATTATCTGCAAGAATTATGGCAATAGCAGATGTGTTTGATGCACTTGTATCAGAAAGGTGTTATAAAAAGCCATTTACATTTGAAGAAGCAATAAAGATAATTGAAGATGGTGCGGGAACGCATTTTGATCCAAAACTTGTGGAAGTATTCTTAAAATATAAGGATGAGTTCAGATAGAAGGCTGTTACCTAGGAGACTTAGGTAATGACCTTCTTTTTTTATTGAATTTTTTACATCTTTTAATTATAATGTTATAGTAGGTATTTTTTACAGAAAAAGGAAGATTTACATGAACAGGGAATTTGAATTAGTAGATAAATTAGAATATGCCCATAGTCTTGATTTTGATGAATGGGTATATTTACTTAACAATCAGTCTGAGGAATTAAGAAACTATGCAGGAAATAAAGCAGATACTTTAAGAAAAAAATATTATGGAAATAGTGTATATGTAAGAGGTCTTATTGAGTTTACAAATTACTGCAAGAATGACTGTTATTATTGTGGCATAAGGCATGGTAATGCTAACGCAACAAGATACAGACTTACAAAGGAAGATATTATGTCCTGCTGTAAGGAAGGATATGAACTTGGATTTAGAACATTTGTACTTCAGGGAGGAGAAGACCCTTATTATACAGATGAACGTATATGTGATATTGTAAAAAGTATAAAAGAATTGTATGGTGATTGTGCTGTTACCCTTTCAATTGGAGAAAAGTCTTATGATAGTTATAAAGCTTACTTTGATGCGGGGGCAGACAGATACCTTTTAAGACATGAAACAGCGGATGATTGTCATTACAGGAAACTTCACCCTGAAACTATGTCATTAGATAATAGAAAACAATGCTTATTTAACCTTAAAGAAATAGGATATCAGGTAGGAGCAGGTTTTATGGTTGGTTCTCCTTATCAGACCAAGGAGAGTCTTGCAAAGGATATGTTATTTTTAAATGAACTTAAGCCACACATGGTGGGAATAGGACCATTTATAACACATCATGATACACCATTTAAAGATAAAGAAAATGGAACACTTGAGGAAACATTGCTGCTTCTTAGCCTTGTAAGGCTTATGCTTCCTGATGTATTGCTTCCTTCAACTACAGCCCTTGGAACAATTCATCCTTTAGGACGTGAAAAGGGTATAAAGGCAGGAGCCAATGTTGTTATGCCAAATCTTTCACCTGGTGAAGTAAGAGAGAATTATCTTTTGTATGATAACAAGATATGTACAGGTGATGAGTCAGCACAGTGCAAGGTATGCCTACAAAAAAGGATGGAATCAATAGGATATAAGATTGAAACTAAGAGAGGCGACCATATTTCCAGACAATAAAAAAGGGGAATTTTATTTATGAATTTTACACATTTACATGTCCATACAGAATTCAGTCTTTTAGATGGCTCAAGCAAGATTAAAGAACTTGTGAAAAGAGCCAAAGAACTTGGCATGGATTCACTTGCCATTACGGACCATGGAGTTATGTATGGAGCGATTGATTTTTATAAAGCTGCAAATGATATAGGAATTAAGCCTATTATAGGCTGTGAAGTATATGTATCTCCTGGTTCTAGATTTGACAGGGAGCAGGATAAGAGTGAAAGCAGATATTATCATCTTGTGCTTCTTGCTGAGAATAACAAGGGATACAGTAACCTTATTAAGATAGTATCAAAGGGTTTTATAGAGGGCTTTTATTATAAGCCAAGGGTTGATTATGAAGTATTAGAGCAGTACCATGAAGGCATTATAGCACTTAGTGCATGTCTTGCAGGAGAAGTAGCTGTAAAACTTAGAAGAGGCTTATATGACGAGGCTGTTGAAAGTGCTCTAAAATATGAAAATATATTTGGCAAGGGCAATTTCTTTTTGGAATTGCAGGATCATGGCATAGCAGAGCAGAAAACTGTTAATCAGGGACTTCTACGTATAAGCAAGGAGTATGGAATCGACCTTGTTTGTACTAATGATAGTCATTATACTTATGCAGAAGATGCTACAGCCCATGATATACTTTTATGCATTCAGACACAGAAGAAGATAACTGATGAAAACCGCATGAAATATGAGGGCGGACAGTTTTATCTTAAATCTCCTGAGGAAATGGCATCACTTTTTCCATATGCACCAGAGGCTGTTATAAACACACATAAGATTGCAGAAAGATGTAATGTTACAATCGAATTTGGCGATTATAAGATACCAAGATTTGAAGTACCACAGGGCTTTACTACAGAAGAATATCTTACAAAACTGTGTGAAGAGGGCTTGGAAAAAAGGTATGGAAAAGCTGGGGGAGCCAGTATCGGCAGCAGTACAAATATAGATGTCTCTATGGAAGAACTTAAAAAACGTCTTGAGTATGAGTTAAATACCATAAAGCAAATGGGATTTGTAGAGTATTTCCTTATTGTGTGGGATTTTATAAAGTATGCAAAGGATAATGATATTATGGTGGGACCGGGACGTGGTTCTGCTGCAGGAAGTATTGTTGCTTACTGCCTTGAGATTACTGATATTGATCCAATTAGATACAGCTTGCTGTTTGAGAGATTTCTTAATCCTGAGCGTTTAACAATGCCCGATATTGACGTTGATTTCTGTTATGAAAGAAGACAGGAAGTTATAGATTATGTTATAAGAAAGTATGGAAAAGAAAAGGTAACACAGATTGTAACCTTTGGAACCATGGCTGCAAGAATGGTTATTAGGGACGTTGGACGTGTACTTGACATGCCTTATGCTGAAGTAGATGCAATTGCCAAGATGATTCCAAGGGAAATAGGCATGACTATTGAAAAGGCTCTTGAAGTTAGTCCGGATTTTAAAGCAGCTTATAACAGTGATGAAAGAATTAAGTTTTTAATAGATATGTCCATGAGACTAGAAGGAATTCCAAGACATACCTCAATGCATGCAGCTGGTGTTGTTATAAGCAGGGAAGCTGTTGATGAGTATGTTCCATTATCAAAGTCAACAGATGATATTGTTACTACACAGTATATTATGACAACCCTTGAGGAACTTGGTCTTCTGAAGATGGACTTCCTGGGACTAAGAACTCTTACTGTTATTCAGAATGCAGAAAAATTAATTAACATAAAAAGGGAAAAACAAGGTCTTGAAAAAATAGATATGCGTAATATTTCATGTGATGATCCTAAGGTTTATGAACTTATTTCAAGCGGAAAGTGTGATGGTATATTCCAGCTTGAAAGTGAAGGTATGAAGAACTTTATGAAGAGCCTTAAACCAGAGAATATTGAAGATGTAATAGCTGGAATATCGTTATACAGACCAGGACCTATGGCATTTATTGAAGATTATATAAGAGGAAAGAATAACAGAGACAGTATTATTTACGAGTGTCCTCAGCTTGAGCCTATATTAAAGCCAACATATGGCTGTATCATTTACCAGGAGCAGGTTATGCAGATAGTTAGAGACCTTGCGGGATATAGTTATGGACGAAGCGACCTTGTAAGACGTGCCATGTCAAAGAAAAAGATTGCCGTTATGGAGAAGGAAAGAAAGAACTTCGTATATGGTAATGAAGAGGAGAATGTTAAAGGCTGTGTTAAAAATGGAATTGATGAAAAAGTGGCAAATCATATATATGATGAGATGATAGACTTTGCAAAGTATGCATTTAATAAGTCCCATGCAGCTGCTTATTCCGTTGTTTCATATCAGACTGCATATTTAAAATGTTACTATCCTGTGGAATTTATGGCGGCACTTATGACCTCAGTAATTGATAATCCTAATAAGGTTATTGAATATATAATGAGCTGCAGACAAATGGGTATAGTAATTGATCCTCCTGATATTAATAAGGGAGACTGGAAGTTTGCTGTAGATAATGATCATATATTATATGGACTAAGTTCCATAAAGAATGTAAGTAAGGGAACCATAAGGCAGATAAAGCAGGAAATAGAAGAAAATGGAGAGTTCACAAGCTTAAAGGACTTTATAAAACGTTCATTTAATACAGGTGTTACAAAAAGAATGATTGAAAACTTTATAAAATCAGGTGCATTTGACTGCTTCCCTGGAAACAGAAGGCAGAAAATGATGGTATATAACCAGATTATTGATTCTGAAAACCATGAAAGAAAGAATAATGCGGAAGGGCAGATGTCTTTATTTGACTTTATGGTGGAAGAGGATAAGGTAAGCCTTGATATAACATTTCCAAATGTGGCGGAATATACAAAGAATGAGATACTTGCATTCGAAAAAGAATCTCTGGGCATTTATATAAGCGGACATCCTTTAGAAGAATATGAGGATCTCTGGAAAAAGAATATTACAGCTTATTCCTCTGATTTTATATATAGTGAAGAAAAGGGCGAGTCCAATGTGGAGGATGAAAGCAGCCAGATTATAGGCGGAATTATTGCTTCAAAAAGAGTTACATTAACTAAGTCAAATACACAAATGGCATTTTTACTTATAGAAGACCTGCTTGGAACAGTGGAAGTTGTGGTATTTCCTAGACAGTATGAAAAATACAGAAAATTTCTTAACGAAGACAGCAAGATTTTTGTTAAGGGAAAGGTAAGTTCCAAGGAAGAAAAAGATTCGTCAATAATAAGTGATGAGATTATTCCATTTGAGGCGGTTCCAAAAAATCTTTATATTCGTTTTGAAAATAAAGAAGAGTACCTAAAACATGACGAAGAATTAAGAAAAATTCTTTTTGATTATGAAGGAAAGGATAATGTTTATATTGTCTGTTCCGAAGAAAAAGCCATGAAATCATTAGGAAAGGGAATGTTAGTCGGCATAAATATTGAACTTCTTGACAAACTTAAAAAACAGTATGGAGACAGTAATATTGCCGTTAAGGACGCTAAATTGTAATTTATTTACAAAATTTGCAAAAAAGTGGTTGACTTGATTGGAAAATAATGTTATTATAATGTAGTATTGTAAATTGAATACAATTTTACAATATGAAATTATATTCATTTTGGAGGAATTTTCATGAAAGGTACAGTAAAGTGGTTTAACAACCAAAAAGGATTCGGATTCATTTCTGACGAGCAGGGTAACGACATATTTGTTCATTACACAGGACTTAACATGGAAGGATTTAAGTCTCTTGAGGATGGACAGAAGGTTGAGTTCGAGGTTGTTAATGGAGCTAAAGGTCCACAGGCAACTAATGTAACAAAATTATAATCAAGCGTTTCAGTTTGCCTTTTCTATATATGTTTGTTATAAATGGATTTAAAATTTTTTAATTACTTTATACAAGAAATATACAAGAAATAGTTAATTGTTTAATGGCATTGATTAAAGCTATCTTACGGTTGTAGGATAGCTTTCTTTTTGTATACGAAGTAGATGGTCTGCGACCTGTTGAGAAAGTTGAACGTGAACAGTAAAATCTGTTGACAAAATAAAATTATAAATGTATAATAATTAATGTAATATATAATTAATA
>JAILNW010000253.1 GCA_024691145.1 Lachnospiraceae bacterium | reverse complement strand
TAAGAAGTACGAAGATTTGATGATGATATCTGATATATATATTAATAATGATATGTATATGGATGCCAAGCATCTTCTTTGTCGTATGTATAATAAGAAGCCTACTAAAAAGATTTTGGTAAGGCTTGTTAAGTGTTCCGTAAAATTGGAGAATTTCGTTGATGCTGAGAGATACTACGGTGAGTATAAGGAATTGGCAGAAGGCGATATTAGCACATATATATACAGATATAAGATTGATAAAGCAAAAGGAAAGGGCAATAAGCAGCTTCTTGAAACTTTGTTTATTATATGTGAAAAGGATTATAGTAAGGAATGGGCTTATGAGCTTGCGAAGATTTATCATAAGATGGATGAGGATGAACTTTGCATTAAAGAATGTGATAAGATTATAGAGACATTTGAAAGTGGAAAGATTGTAGAAAAGGCGAAACTTCTTAAGCAGTTCCATGAAGAAGGAGATTTGGAACCTAAAGAGCAGGAAGTAGAAGATAAAGAAGAAATAGCAGAAGAAGAGTCTGAAGACGAATCAGAGGAGAAAACAGAGGAAAATTCTGAGGATGAAACTGAAGAAGAGTCAGAGGAAGAACCTGAGGATGAAACTGAAGAAGAGTCAGAGGAAGAACCTGAGGATGAAACCGAAGAAGAGTTAGAGAAAGAACCTGAGGATGAAACCGAAGAAGAGTCAGAGAAAGAAATAGAAGTGAAAAAAGAAGATGATGAGTTAGACGTTAATCTTGATACATTGATAAGAAGTTCTAAGAATGTTAATTCTGATAATATTGCAATTGATGAGAGAATGGATTCAATATTAAAAGAGAACATGATGGAATTAGATGATATAGGAGATTCTCTTGATGTATTTTTTAGCGGCAATGAAACTAAGACAGAAGTTAAGTCTGATGATGAATCAAAAGCCGATGAAGCAGATGAAAAGTCTGAAGCAGATAAAGTTGAAGATAAAGAAGAGTCCAAGGAAAAAACTGATGAAGATGTAGAAGATGAGGATTTTTCTGGAGCATCAGAAGATGATTCAGAAGATGAAGAGGAATCCGAGGAAGAGCCAGAAGAAGACTCAGAAGATGAAGAGGAATCCGAGGAAGAGCCAGAAAAAGATTCAGTAGATAAAGAAGAGCCAGAAGAAAAAGAGTCTATTTTTGGTGATGATGATGACGATGATATGGATATTCCTGAGATAAAGGAACATGGTAAGGAGAAAGAGTCGGATATTAAGCCTGATACTAAGAAGGAAGAAACTGCAACTGATGATAGCAAGAAAGAAAATAAGTATGACAGCATATTTAGTGCTTTATCAAGTTCCGTAAGCAAAATTGTTGATAATGTTCTTGAAGATTATAAGGAAGCAGGAAAAACATCTGCAAAGAAGAATGCATCATCTGCTATAAAAGAAGCAAGATATACAGAGACATTTGACAAGCTTGCAAAAGCAAATCTTGATTATATAGAGATTAATCAGGATATATTCTGTAATTATTATGATATAGAGATACTTAATTATAGTATAAGAAAAGGTATCTATAACTTACAGACTAATATGATGAAGGCAAACTTTATTATATCTGGAGACAGAGTATCAGGAAGAACAACTCTGGCAAGAATGTTGTCGCACCAGTTATTTGAGATGAAATATATACCTAGTAACAAGATTGCAAGAATAACAGGTGAGAAGTTTAATAAAGTAGATTTAAAAGCAAAAGCAGAAAAACTCTTAGATGGATGTATTATAATTCAGGAAGCAGAAAATGTAGCAAGTGAAGTTTATGATAAGTTATTAGAATTTATTGCATTATATCCTGGAAGAGTTATAGTATTTCTTGAAACAAAAGATGCAGAAGCTTTATATGATATTAATAATGATTTAAGAGAATTTTTTAATAATATTATTGAGATGCCAGAATATAATCTGGAAGACATGGTAAATTTTGCACATAGTTATGCTGCAGCACATGAGTATTATATAAGTGATTCTGCAGAAAGTGCACTTAGAAAGGCATTACAGATAAGATACAAGGGAAAAATCAAATCAACAAACTTTGTTGAAGTAATAAAATTAATTGATAAAGCCATGGACAGAGTTGAAACAAGATATTCTGGTATTAAGGAATTTGAGGAAGAGGATATTAAAGTTATCGAGAGAAGAGATATTGGCTTATAATTAAAATGGACTGAGTATCGGCAGTTTACAATGGGGAAAAAACTGCCGATATTATCATTAATAATAATTAAGAAAAGGGACAGAAAATATGAATAATGTAGAAAACCAAAATGTATATGTAATAGGACATATTAATCCTGATACGGATGCCATTTGTTCTGCTATCACATATGCTAATTTAAAAAATAAGATACATGGCGGAGGATATAAAGCCAGAAGAGCAGGACAGTTAAACTCAGAGACAAGATTTGTATTAGAAAAGTTTGGTGTTAATGCACCAGTATATCTTTCTGATGTCAGGACACAGGTAAAGGATATTAATATTGACAGAGTTGAAGGTGTTACAGGCAACATATCTTTGAAAAAAGCATGGGATATGATGGGACGTAACAAGGTAGTTACTCTTCCTATACTAGATGATGAACACTTTCTATTAGGTCTCATTACCGTTGGTGATATTGCCATGACTTACATGGAAATATATGATAATGAGATTCTTACAAAGGCGAAGACACCTATTGCAAATGTTGTTGAAACTGTAAATGGAGAACTTATTGTAGGAGAAAATACAGAGATTTTATCTGAAGGAAAAGTTCTTATTGCAGCAGCAAATCCGGATCTTATGGAAAGTTATATTTGCAAGAATGATATAGTTATACTTGGTAACAGATATGAATCGCAGCTTTGCTGTATAGAGATGAATGCCAAGTGCATAATAGTATGTGATGGTGCTGAGGTTTCAAGAACAATAAGAAAACTTGCTGATAGTAAAGGCTGTCTTGTAATTAAGTCACCTTATGATACATTTACTGTAGCACGTCTTATTAATCAGAGTATACCTATTGAGTACTTTATGAAATCAGATGACTTTACAGTATTCAAGATGGATGATTATATCGATGATATAAAGACTATAATGGCTAAGAAAACCCACAGAAACTTCCCTGTATTTGACTCAGATGGAAAGTTCTTTGGTATGATTTCAAGAAGAAGTTTATTGGAAGCAAGCAGAAAGAAACTTATATTAGTTGACCACAATGAAAAACAGCAGGCAGTTGATGGAATAGAAGAGGCTGATATATTAGAGATAATTGATCATCACAGAATAGGAAGTCTTGAAACTATAAGTCCTGTTTACTTTAGAAATATGCCACTTGGCTGTACGGCAACTATTGTTTACAAGATGTATCAGGAAAACAATGTTGAGATTGAGGAATGGGTTGCGGGACTTTTGTGCTCTGCAATATTATCAGATACTATGATATTCCATTCACCTACATGTACAGAGGAAGACAGGGAGGCAGCAGAGGCACTTGCAAAGATTGCAAAAATAGACATAATGAAATATGCAAAAGATATGTTTACTGCTGGAAGCAATCTTATGAATAAAACAATAGATGAGATATTTTATAGTGATTATAAGAAGTTTACTGCTGAGAATATTACTTTCTGTGTAGGACAGATTACTACACTTAATGGAGAGGAATTTGAACAGTTAAAGGACAAACTTAAGAAATATCTTGAAAAGGCTCATAGTGATCAGCGAGTAGATATGATTATACTTATGCTTACTGACATAATGAATGAAGTTTCAGAACTTCTTTATGTGGGAGCAAATGCAGATACTGTTATTAGAAGAGCTTTTGCAATACCGAAGGGAGAAAAGAAAATCATACTTCCTGGGGTAATATCAAGAAAGAAGCAGCTGATACCTGCACTTATGATGGCATTACAGAGAGACAGATAAGATTATTAAAAACTTACAGTTTTTATGCTGTAAGTTTTTTAATGGAATAAATATATTAATGGAGGATATGATTTATGAACAAAGAAAGAATGCCGGAGGAATCAAGAGGAAAGACCATTGTAAAAACAAGTATTATAGGGATACTTGCAAATGTATTTCTGGCGGCTTTTAAAGCTATAGTGGGAGTGTTAACGCATTCAATTGCAATTGTGCTTGATGCTGTAAATAACATTTCTGATGCAGGAAGTTCACTTATAACAATAATAGGAACAAAACTTGCAGGAAAGGAACCTGATAAGAAACATCCATTTGGATATGGAAGAATAGAATACCTAAGCGCCATGCTTATATCATTAATTATACTATATGCAGGTTTTACATCACTAGAGGAATCCATAAAAAGCAT
>JAILNW010000131.1 GCA_024691145.1 Lachnospiraceae bacterium | reverse complement strand
ATTATTTGACAGGGTAGTATATCAGGGAAAGACGTATTTCATCTTTGGAAGAAGAACAAGTGGTTTCTTTGATATAAGGACTTTAGATGGAACGAAGGTAAACAAAGGCAGCCTGAGTTGTAAAAAGATTAAATTTTTAGAGACATCTCAGGGTTATCTTATAGAAAAAAGAAAGGTAATGACTTAGTTTTAAGTGTGCTCCTCTGTGACTTAGTCACGGGTGTCCGCACTTAACGTGTCAAGGTGATTTATGAAAAAAACAGTTAGTTGTATAATTATTTTATGTTTGATAATTTTTATATTTATGACTATGATATTTTTTAAAACAGATTTTTTTAATAAAAATGTTAATAAAAATAGCGTTGATAATGAAGATAAGAAAATAATCAGAGAAGTGTTAGAACTAGATAGTATCGAGCCAGAGATAATAGAATATACTAATACTATTAATCAAGGGATAAATAATGGTGTTTCTTATGATGATAGAAAAATTATTGGAAAAGTTGAATCAGTGTTTAGAGTATCTGAAAGAGATTTTTCTATGCTAAAGGATAAAATTAATAAGGATTATAAGCCATATAAAATATATCAGGATATTGCTAAATATTATAGTATTTGTGATTATAGAGTTGATTATGAAGAAGTTACCAAAGAAT
Source organism: Lachnospiraceae bacterium (assembly GCA_024691145.1). Lineage (GTDB taxonomy): Bacteria > Bacillota > Clostridia > Lachnospirales > Lachnospiraceae > JAILNW01. Next base: position 2,832 of record JAILNW010000131.1, on the reverse strand, counting down.
ATCTAAATGAATATTATACTGATGACGATGTAATGAGAATATTAGGTGAGGACAATTATGGAAAGTATTTTAGAGATGGTTTTATAAAACCTGATGATGAAATAGATATAGATGAGTTTAAATATTTTATAAGAAAAGAATTAAAGATTTCGGAGGATGAAGATACAATGTTGGAAACATTTTTAGAGATCTATTGTCTACAGTACGAAATCAGACAGGATTATTGCAAAAAATTAGGCATTAAAGAATATGATACTTCCAATAATTTCGAATTAAGCAATGAAAAACGCATTAATAACAATTTTATGGAGGTTGAAGCTACAAATAAAAAGTGTATTATATATTATTATAAGGAAAATGATAAGTATATAGTACATATGAATTATATGGAATGTGGAGATGTTGAAAACAACAATGTTACTGTATTGGAATAAAAAATTGTAAAATTAAAATCTACCCTTCATACTGAATAAAGCAAATTCGGTATGAAGGGTGATTTTGTGTGATACATTTATGAATATCTTACTCAAATGGAAAGCGATATTGTGTTAATCCACATTCATCTCTTAATTGTACTAGTTCTTTCTTTATTGTTTCCCCTACAGGTACTCCTTTTTTCTGTCTTTCTAGCCATGAAAGGTATTCTTTTTCACCAGCAGTGTAGATTTTATCATGTCCTTCAGCTTTTTTAGAAGCACGAAGCTGTCTGAGTATTTCACCTGCTGTTTTCTTAAATGTATCAAGTCCCATAAAAAATTCAGGATTAATTACAAAGAAGAAATGTCCAAGTCTGTACATATCAGGTTTGCCATTTTCATCAATACCACTAAGGGCTTTAAGGAAAGGACCACCAGAAAGAGCGGCTGAGAGAATTTCAACAACAGTAGTAAAGCCATAGCCCTTGTATCCGCCATTTTCCTCACCAGGTCCTCCAAGAGGAAGAAGAGCAGCCTTTCCGGCTCTCATATCTTTAAGAATCTTATTAGGGTCAGTCATAGTATTACCATTTTCATCAGTAACACAGCCTTCAGGAACTGTTTTACCCATACGGTCATAAAATTCAATCTTGCCATTCTGCATAATGCATGTAGCACAGTCAAAGTTAAAAGGAAATTCCTCATCAGTAGGCATTGTAAATGTAAGAGGGTTTGTTCCCATCATAGGCTCAACACCAAAAGTTGGTGCAACAGAAGGTCTTGCATTAGTTCCGGTAATACCTATAAGTCCTTCCTTTGCAGCCATAGTAGACCAGTAACCTGCGATGCCATAGTGGGTAGAATTAAAGATAGAACCTCCTGCCATTCCACATGTTTTAGCCTTTTCAATAAGCATTGTCATCATTTTGTGGCTTGCCACCATACCCATACCATTGTTGGCATTCATAACAACAGTAGTAGGAGTTTCCTTAACAATCTCAATATTTGTTACAGGAAGAAGTGTCTTATTCTTTATACGGTCAAGGTAAATAGGCTTAAAACGGTTCATGCCATGACTTTCAATACCTCTTCTGTCACTCTCAAGAAGAACATCAGCACAAATAGCTGCATCCTCACGAGGAACACCATATTTTTCAAAAACATCAATAATAAAATCATTCATTAAATTCCAATCAATACATATTCTATCGTCCATAACTAACTCCAATCTGCCTTAAAGGCTCTCATAAATATATGATAAATAATAGAAGTAGTATTGTCAATTGATAAAAGTAAATTTTTGTAAAAAAACAGAAAATAACATAAGTATTGACTTAAAAAATGTAATATGATAGAATTGTGTCGTGTTATTTAAAAGGAAGGAATTGTAGTTGAGAAAATGAAGCTAAAAAAATATTTTTTATTAGCAATGGGGATAATATTTATTGGCACGTTTGGATTTTTAGGTAACAAATCTTTTGCAAAAAAATTAGACCATTCGAGTTATGAGTTGAACAGAGAATATTCAGATATTATTCCAGAAAAAGTAACTGAATATGCTGAGTCAAGATTTGAAGGATTATCTGAAATAGTAACCACAAAGAAATTTGATTTTGGTGTGGATGTTAAGAAAACATCTGAAATAAAATTACAAAAACCTTTTGTTATCTATTCTTCGGAAAGTTTGGGAACTCAAGATGCAATATATTATTATCCGATTACTAAAAATGTCATTTAAAGATAAGTTAAAAACAGTAGTTGATACATATTCAAATGGGGATGAAGAGGTAATAATAGATAATAGTGAAGATGACTTGATTGGCGCAAAGGGATTTGAATATAAAGATGGGTTTGGTGCAAAGTTAGACATTAATGGTTGTTGGGTTAAGCAGTATAAAGATTCGTGTTGGGCTAGTTCAATTGCGACATGCGCAAGGTATCGTAATTTTAAAAAATATAAATATTTAAATGGAGAAGACGTTTCTAATAAAGTGGGAGTAGAGTATGGAAAATCGTCAAGTATAACAAAAATGTTAGAAGCTTGTGAAGAATATGATTTAGATTATAAATATTTAGGTGATGATAAAATAATGTCTTTTGATAAAATTACAAAGAATATATTGAAAGAAGCACCAGTTATGATGATATCTTATAATAATACAGGTGGTGCACATGCAACAACTTGTGTAGGTTATACAAATCATGGTGGCATTAAACAAATTATATTTTTTAATTCAGGATCATATTCAATTACAACTGTAGAATATAAGAGTAGTGGAACAAAATATTCTTATTCAAATCAAATATTAACATGGAAACGTTCTCTATATATAAAGTAGTAAAAATATATTTACAGGGAGAGACAAATTTATGAATAAAATGCTAAAAGTTATATTGTTTATATGTTTAACCATTT
>JAILNW010000123.1 GCA_024691145.1 Lachnospiraceae bacterium | reverse complement strand
AGGAAGGATTAGGGGAAATGTCAAAGAAAAAGAATAAAAATAATGTAATGCCCAAAGAAGAAGTTTTAACTAACCAACAGAAACTATATATTAGCTATCTTAAGGATAATGTTGAATTATTTATACAGATGTTACTTGAGAAATCAAATGATTTTGAAGAAAAAAATCGAATAGAAATACTGAAACAGATAGCAAGTTTTACAAAAGGCAAGCTTGTTCATTATGAATTAGAACATGATTCGTATTGTACATGGGATCATTCTGGATATCTTGAAGAAGATGGATATATATCTAACGATATTACTGTAAAAGAATTTCTTGAAAATGAATATACTGGCAGATGGGTAGCTACATATATAAGTGGTCATGGTATGCATTATACAGATTATAAGGAAAGTTTTGAAGAAGAGTTGTCGGAAAGTTTAAATAATTTCAAAATGAAGAATATAAAAAACAAACTAAATGAGTATTTTGGAGTTAATATATCAGATGCTGAGTTTAATGATTTGTATTTTGAAGCTGAAATAGATGATAAATTGTGTTACTGTGATGAATTGGATGAGTTGCAGTTTGTAGATAATATATTAACGCATGAAGATTTTGGTATGACACTAGAGGAAGTAATAAAAGTGTATGGGTAAGAGAATAAAGGATAAGTTGGCAGAAGAATTAGGAAAAATCGTTAAAACCATTTCTAAAATGATAGACACAGATGTTTTTGTATGGATTGAAGAAAAACGTGAACCAATGTGCAAGTGCAATTATCACGACATATGGTGTTTTATAATTAGAATTATATTAAATGAAAGAGGTGATGTTTTATGAAAACGTCAAGAAGAAACTATAATATGTCAGATATGTATTGCACTGGATGTGGTATGAAGATGAGGATTCCAAGAAGGAAAAGCTGCGGCAGGGAGAAGGGGCATCTAAAGAAGTTATATTGCTATATATGCAAGGAAGATAAGAATTTTATTGAGGTTAAGGATACTGATTTTACCTTGAATCACATGATGAGGAAGCAAAAGATAAGGAAGAAGATAGAGAGTGAGATTGAGTGGGAGATAATGATGTAGAAAGAGGTGCTATAATATGGCTAGATTAGGATGTTGTATATGTGGTGGAGAAATGAGAAATACAGTTACTCCGTCAGAGAACAGATTAAATGTATTTTATAGAGAAGAAGGATTAGATGCAATCAGAGACAATGAGGACATCGCTTTATGGGATTTTTATACTGGCTGGGATGAAAAAAATGCTTGTGATAATTCTTTTCAAAAAAGAAGTGAGCCAGTTGAGTATTGGTTTTGCTCAGAATGTAAAAGTGTGCATGAGGTTCAAAGAGTAGCAAGTGGAAGAATTATTAGGAGTTACAAATATATAAAATCATTTAATGAAGATATATTAATTGTAGATGGTTTAAAGGAATTATTGGTGCTTAAGGATATTGAGATGGATGAGCTATTATCTGAAGACAGGATACTTCTTCGTGATTATATAACTATAGAGAAGGATATTAGGTACTTTATAAATGCAGCCGAAACAAAGGGTTATATAGTTAAAGATAATAAGAATATTGTAGGAGAATATTTTAAAGAATAGGAGAAAGAGGCATGTTAGTTGGATTTTCTGTTAGAAATTTTAAGTCTTTTAAAGATGAACAAAGAATATCCTTTGTGGCTAGTGAATCAGTAAATCATAAATCACATGTATTAACTGTAAATGGAAGAAGAATGTTGAAAAGTGGTATAATATTTGGCGTTAATGCAAGTGGAAAGAGTAATCTATTAAAGGCTATTAAGTTTTCAAGGAATATTATTATTAATGGACTAGACAGAGTAAGTATGTATAATTGTAATTGTAGGTTAGATAAAGACATGTATAAAAAGCCAGCTGTTTTTGAATATAGACTTATGCTTGGTAAATGTGAGTATTCATATGGTATAGTTATATCGTATAGCCAGAAGATGATATTAAGTGAGTGGCTTTTAAGAATAGATAAATCAGGTAAAGAAACATATATATTTAACAGAGATATAGACGAAAATAATATATGTTATGCAGAAACAGAATTAGATGATTTTGATGGAAAGGATGATATCAGAAGGAACTAGAAACTGGAATAATCTAATGGCTTTATTAAATTTACTAAAAGATTATTTTAATGAACAGAAAGTATCAGAGTCTCAATGACGAGGCTCTTTTTGTATGAAGGTGACAAGTTATATTTTTTGTGTTATACTTTAATGTGTTGATTTGGGAAATATTGTATATATTTTTCATGTGATAGATATTGTTTAAAATGTAGTATAAAGCAATATAGTAAGCATAGAAAGGCAGATTTATAATGATTGTTTATGATGGCTTAAAAACAGATTTTCTTAGAAGTTGTGAGAATGATTCTATTGCTATTGAAATACAAGAGAATATATTAAAAAAGATGGGAAGACATACTCCTAAGGCTGAATTCAGATCATGGGAGAATTCGCTTAATTATATGTATAAAGTATTAAATGATACAACTATACCTAATGATGCAGGTGTTGCAATTGAGTTTAATATACCACAGACTTCAAAGCGTGTAGATTTTATGATTTCTGGCTATAATTCAAATGATGATGCAGGAATGGTTATTGTTGAATTAAAACAATGGGAATCAATTAAAGAAATTCAAGGTGTAGATGCTTTGGTTGAGACATATACAGGAGGAGCAATAAGAAAAGTTGTTCATCCTTCGTATCAGGCGTGGTCTTATTCAAGACTTATTTATGATTATAATCAGTCAGTGCAAGATGAACGAGTTACATTATTACCATGTGCATGTTTACATAATTATATTAGACATGAGAATGATCCTATTGATGCAAGTCAGTATGATGAATATACAGTGGAAGCACCTGTATATACTAAGGGACAGTTGCAACAATTAAGAGAATATATAAAATCATATATTAGAAAAGGGGATAATAAAGAAGTTTTATATTTAATTGACCATGGGAAAATACGACCTTCAAAGAGTCTTCAGAATACTATAGCTTCTATGGTAAAGGGCAATAAGGAATTTATTATGATTGATGAACAAAAGGTAGTATTTGAGGAAATATTGAGATTATCAAAATTATCTCAAAAAGATTATAAAAAGAGAACTATAATAGTTCAAGGTGGTCCTGGTACAGGAAAAACGGTAGTAGCTATAAATTTACTTTCTGAGTTAACACAGAATAATCAGATGGTACAATATGTATCAAAAAACAGTGCACCTAGAACTGTTTATTCAAAGAAGCTTAAAGGAGAAATGAAAAAATCATCAATCGACAATATGTTTAAAGGTTCTGGCGTATATACAGAAGCAGAAAAAAATTCAATTCATACATTGCTTGTTGATGAGGCACATAGATTAAATGAAAAATCAGGTATGTTTCGTAATCTTGGTGAAAATCAAATTAAGGAAATAATACATGCTTCATATTGCAGTGTATTTTTTATTGATGAAAGCCAGAGAGTAACAATAGATGATATAGGTTCTGTTGCAGAAATTGAGAAGTGGGCAGAAAGGGAAAACTCTGAAGTTTATCATATGGAACTACAGTCTCAGTTTAGATGTAATGGCTCAGATGGATACTTGGCATGGCTCGATGATGTACTAGACATTAGAGAAACAGCTAATTATGACTTGGAAGATATTGATTATGATATTAGAATATGTGACTCTCCAAATGAAATGAGAGAACTTATTATAGAAAGAAATAAGAATACTAACAGTTCACGTGTATTAGCCGGTTATTGCTGGAAATGGATAAAGGAGGCACAAAATAATTCGGATATTCATGATATTAAAATTGGTGATTTTGAGATGAGCTGGAACCTTGCAAATGGTGAACCATTTGCAGTTAGCGAAACTTCAATAAATGAAGTAGGTTGCATACATACGTCCCAAGGCTTAGAGTTTGATTATGCAGGGGTAATAAACGGAGATGATATGAGATATGAGAATGGACATATTGTAACAGATTTTACTAAAAGAGCCAGCACTGATCAGTCGTTGAAGGGTATAAAAAAGCTATATAAAGAATCACCTGGAAGGGCATTAAGTATTGCTGATGAAGTAATAAAAAATACATATCGTACATTACTAACAAGAGGAATGAAAGGATGCTATATATACTGTACTGATGAAAAACTAAAAGAGTATCTAAAGAGTCGAATACAAGGAGTAAGGAGTGCTAATGACTGACATATTTAGAATACTAGACCAACTTAATATTACCAGCAAAGGCATTATTTACACCATAATAAACTATGCTAATTCTAACATCTGCATTGGTGATATATTATATGATCTTCATGGCAACCGTTTTAAGGTTAAGAGTTTAGAACTGCTTAAGTATATCCCAAATGGTATTAGTACAGAAGACAAGCCAATAGGTCTTATAATTGAATACATAGATAAAGTTGAGGTACAAGGCAATATACTTGTAAGCAATTTATCCAACATTAATTTCATTTTCTGCAACCATCCTTTGTACCCCAGAAAGGTGGATTATGATTATGAGGAAGAATACAACGCAGCATCATTAGAGCTTCCATGTGCATTGTTTAGTTATGAAGAACTTGAAATGGGCAAATTATCACTGTACGGTGATGATATTTCAGGTTTAACCATATATCGTGGATGGATGATGAAGCCTGAAATGTACAGAAGCTTTTATGATAGTCTTATGGAAAAAGGCATAATACTTATTAATACACCTGTAGAGTATGAGAGATACCATACTCTTCCAGGATGGTATGATGATTTTAAGGACTATACTGCCAAGTCTGTATGGGAAGACAAGGGGACTGTAGATTCGGCTCTTCTTCTTACACAGGGATTAGAAGGCTCTTATATAGTTAAGGATTATGTTAAAAGCAGAAAACATGAGTGGCATGATGCATGTTTTATTGAAAACATTTCTGATAAAGGAAATGCAGAGAGAATAATAAGAAACTTTGTTGAAAGACAAGGTTCTAATCTTGTTGGAGGAGTGGTTCTTCGAAAGTTTGAAAAATTAAAATCCATTGGCTTTCATGAGAAGAGTGGTATGCCAATATCAGAGGAATACAGAGTATTTGTATTTGCTGGAAAGATAATGATCATAGATGATTATTGGCAGGAAGATCAGATAATATCATTTTCTGATGAAGAGATGAAGTGGATAGAATCAGTAGTTAAAAGACTAAAAAGTAATTTTGTAACTATAGACATTGCAAGACATGAAGATGGAAGTCTTATTATTATGGAACTTGGAGATGGACAGGTGTCAGGCCTGCAGCAGATTAAGCCAGATGATTTTTACAGACCATTTTGCCGGCGCCGTCAAAATGGTCTACAGATTTAATAGAGCTATATGAAAAAAGAAGGTGTACAATGAAACTAAGAAATGTACTTATTGTTGTTAAAGATATTGAAAAATCCAGACAGTTTTACCACGATCTTTTCGGACTTGAGAAGATACTTGATAATGGAGGCAATATGATTCTTACTGAAGGACTTGTATTGCAGGAAGAGAAATACTGGAAAGAGTTTCTTGGTAAAGAAATAATTCCTGAGAATAATTCTTGCGAACTTTATTTTGAGGAACCTTACATTGAAAGATTTGTAGAAAAACTTGAAAAGTATTATCCTGATGTAAAATACGTTAATAAGCTTATGACCCACAGCTGGGGACAGAAGGTAATACGATTTTATGATCCAGATGGAAATCTAATAGAAGTAGGAACACCAATGTAAGAGCATGATGTATTATTTGACAGGAGAATTAAAACAATGAATATTAAAATAGCTTTTTTACAGATTATGCCGGGAAATGACCTTGCAGAGAATCTTGATATAGGAATTAAAGCCTGCAGAGAGGCAAAGGAAAAAGGTGCAGACATAGCACTTTTTCCAGAAATGTGGAGTAACGGATATTATTTGCCACAACAGAAGAGTGAGATTAATAATCTTGCTATAAAGAAAAACAGTGATTTCATAAAGGCATTTTCTAATCTTGCAGCAGAACTAGATATGGCAATTGGAATTACATTTCTTGAAGAGCATAATCCTAGACCACTTAACTCAGTTATATTTTTTGACAGATTTGGAAAGGAAATTCTTCACTATTCAAAAGTACATACTTGTGCGTTTTCTCTGGAAAGAGTGTTAGATGCTGGTGGGGAATTTTATACTGCTGATTTGGATTTTGGAAGAGGTGTAGTAAAGATAGGAACTATGATTTGCTTTGACAGAGAGTTCCCTGAAAGTGCAAGGATACTAATGCTAAAAGGGGCAGAACTTATACTGGCTCCAAATGCCTGTCCAATGGAGATTAACAGGTTGTCTGCAATAAGAACAAGAGCATATGAAAATATGGTTGCAGTGGCTACATGCAATTATCCTGAAGGACATCCTGATTGCAATGGAAAATCAACTTTATTTGATGGCGTTCCATGGAATGAGAATGGCTCTAGAGATATGTGTGTATTCGAAGCACCTATTTCATGTGGAGTATATGTTGCTGAACTTGATTTAGACAGCCTTAGAACACACAGAAAAAATGATATAATGGGAGACAAGTACAGACGCCCTGATAAATACAATATTCTTGTTGGATAATTGCTGGTTTACTAATTGATTATTTTAAGAAACTTGAAATTCCTGTATCTCTGGCTTCTGAAATTGAAGAGATTATTATGGATGGCGGCAATGATATTTATGCTCAAATTTATCCATTTTGGGATGGAGAGGATGAATACTTTGACTTGAAAAGAGTAGCAGAGGAAGAACTTTTCCAGTTCACGAATCTTAAGCGCATAGAAATTATGAACAGTGCTGAAAAAGGCTCTAAGATAAAGAATCCTAGAGCCTTTGGTGTATTGCATATATGTTTAGTTAAAGTTAAATGTTACTATTATTAATCATTTTATTAACAGCTTCGATATACGTAGCCTGCTTTTCTTCAGGTATATTGTACATTTCAAAGCAATCTTTAAAATCCCAGTGTTTATTGTTAATAAGATAAAACATAGAGTTAATTGTATTTTGCTCGATACCCTGTTCGATACCTTGTTCGATACCTAAATCAATTAATCCCTGACTCATATTACACATACTGTTCACCTCACCTTTAAAATTAGTTGTCATAGGAATTCCATATTGGGACGACAACATATTAATCTTCTTATCTGCATTAATCTTATTAGAAAATAATACAGAAAGCATGTTAATTAACTCATTAGTTGTATTATTATCATTATTATTATAGCAAACTATTACTACTGACAGTAGGTCATATGCACTTTTGTCTGTAGTAATACTGCCATATATGTTATGTTCGTTAAGTTCAAAACTTGTAATAGTATTCTTATGAACTTTATCAGTTACATTGTTACAAAGAAATATGCTTGTTACTTTCTGCAACTTATCGTAGCGAGAATTTGTAAATACCTCGCCATATTGTTTTGAAAGCATTCTGCTACAGTAATACACACCTCTGCTGGCAATTGGGTATCCAACGTTAAAAGCTTTTTGTGCTTCAAGATTAATAAACATATGTTTTCGTTCATATGTCTCAGGCACAATAGCTTTAAACATAATATCAAAGGTTACCTTGCCTTCATTGGCAATAACATTCTCACTATTAAGTGTTTCTACAAACTCGCCGTTTCTCTTCTCATCAGGATTAACGGCTACGGTAGAAATCAAAGGACTCCCATCAATATAATTGTCTACAATTTCTTTAAGACTATAGTTTTTATATTCTGGAAGTGTATGCTTTAGAATCTTTGCGATAATAAATTTATCTGCAAGTATACGTTTGCATACCTCATCATATTGGATTCTATCATTATTATTAGCAATGACAGAAGAAATAATCTTATTCGTCATGTTATTCTTTTTTCTAGTTTAATTCTATCACATAAAAATTACATTTTCCATATGAAATTAAAAACCAGATACTACTCCTTCCTCATTCAAATTAACTAAACATTATAAAATGCAATACACCATTCAAATGAGTTGCGTTAAAAACGTAACTCATTTGAATGGTGTATTGCATTTTATAATGTTTAGTTAATTTGAATGAGGAAGGAGTAGTATCTGTTTTTTAATT
>JAILNW010000074.1 GCA_024691145.1 Lachnospiraceae bacterium | reverse complement strand
AAACTTATCCTGATCATTAGGATATGAATCCTTAATATAAGTTGTTATTGTCGCTTTTTTACAATCATGTTTTAGACCTAATTTTTCATAGTCTATATCAATTTCAAAGCTTTCATGAATCATAATAATACCTCTTATATCTCCAAGAATTTTTTAAGAATTTATTTGACTAAATTCTATGGATAAATAAACCTGAACGAAGCTTAGGCTCAAACCATGTTGATTTCGGAGGCATAAGCATGTTGGCATCTGCAACATCAAATAATTCTTTAATTGATGTTGGATACATGGCAAATGCAATCATCATATCAGAGTCAGCTCTTCTCTCTAACTCAGAAAGTCCCCTGATTCCTCCTACAAAATCAATTCTCTTGTCAGTTCTAGGATCCTGTATTCCCAAAACAGGTCCAAGTAAATTATCCTGAAGTATAGAAACATCTAATGCCTTAACAGGATCATCATTAACTTTATACTCTTCCTTTATTTCTAATAGATACCATGTCTTTTCATAGTACATAGACACTTCACCCTTTTTTGAAGGTTTAACAGCCTCTGCACTTACGCTTTTAACGTCAAATATCTTTTTGATTTCATCAAAGAATGCAAACTTGCTTAATCCATTAAGATCCTTAACAACTCTGTTATAGTCCATAATCATAAGCTGATCATCTGGGAATAATACAGATAAAAAGTAATTAAACTCTTCGCTTCCGTTATATCCAGGATTCTCACTTCTTCTCTTTAAACCAACCTTAACAGCTGAAGCTGCTCTGTGATGTCCGTCAGCAATATAAATCTCATTCATGCTTTCAAATGCACCTTTAATATCTGCTTCCTTCTCATCATCAGCTATAACCCATACTCTGTGTCCAATACCATCACTTGAAACAAAATCATAAAGTGGTATCTCATTTTTTACTTCATTTACAATATTATTGATAATATCATTGCTTCTGTATGCTAAAAAGATAGGTCCAGTCTGAGCATTACATGTATCAACGTGCTTAATTCTGTCTATCTCTTTATCTTCTCTAGTGTTCTCATGTTTTTTAATAACATTATTAAGATAATCATCTATAGAAGCACATGCAACAATACCAGTCTGTGCTCTTCCATCCATAGTGAGTTCATATATATAATATCTTGAGGCATCACTTGTTACAAAGTCACCATTATCAATCATGCCGTCAAGTAATTCTCTTGCCTTCTCATATACTCTCTCATCATAAGTATCAACACTATCATCAAACTGAGTCTCTGCTCTGTCAATTCTTAAAAATGATAAAGGTTCATTCTTAACAACTTCCTTTGCTTCTTCTCTGTTATAAACATCATAAGGCAGAGCTGCTATCTTGTCTGCTTTATCAGCTGCTGGTCTTATGCAAAAAAATGGTTTAATTGTAGCCATTTTAAAAACCTCCTTTTAATTTATATGTTACTACAAACTCGTAACACAACACTCATAAAATATTATAGCATATAATTTGGATATTTCAAACAAAAAATAAAAAAGTATCGCAAAAGCCTTAATAGCAAGACCTTTGCGACACCTATTGACTAATATATGTCTTAACTCTACAAAACACCAGTTGCTTTGCTTTTTATCATCTGTTTTCTTACATACATTGCCATATCTGCTCTTTTTATTGTGTCACTTATAGAACCGTCTATTCTTTCATTAAACTTAGCATATCCAGATGCGATTCCTGTAATATCTGGAATATAATCATCCTCATCTTCAATAAGCATTTTTTCAATATGACTTTCTCTTTCTTTATACTCATCTTTGGAGAAATTCCTTAGTATAGCACAGAACTCATCTCCGCCAATTCGGTAAAGAGTATCATTTTCATCTGTAATAAACAATTCATTTATAATATTATAACAATTAATTATGTACTCATCACCACGTTCATGACCATACATATCATTGTAGTACTTTAAGTTGTTAACATCAAACATGATTACAGATACATTATCAATGTCAGTATTGTATGTATTAAAACAGTCTTTCTTAAATGCATTACGATTAAAGCAGCCTGTCATGGCATCGTGATAAGCAACCTCTTCAATATCTTTAAACCTCTCACTTTCCTTATACTGCATTACCATATTTCTAAGCAATGTTACACCATTAACGATAAGATATAGCATAAAACCAACTCTTCCATATTTAGCGGAATCATTAGCGTGCAAAAATAAATATCTTATACAGTCAGCAAATAAAAACACTGCAATAATTACTACATATATATACCTGCTATAGCTAATTTCTTTTAGTATATCATAATGGAATATTCTATATATAAATACTCCTATTCCTATAACTACTGAAATCATAAAAACACAATTACATGGAATAGTAAAATATCTAAGGTCGCATATTCCTAAAAGCTGTAAAATAATTGCCACACATACACATATTCCCCATAAAAATGAAATTACTTCAAGCAATTTTACCCTGCTTAATACAAGGGTTCCATTAATAACTTTTAATAATGGTATCATACTTGTAAACAATGTAACATAGCTTATATGTGCCATAAGCAGTGGATGTCCATATACAACTCCCAATAATCCTGTTTCCATTAATGACCATAGTGCAAAAAGTATTGATAGAATACCCAGCCACATAATGGTATCTTCCACACCAATCTTCTTTCCAACAAAGATATATACTATGCAAAGGAAAATGCCTAATATAAAAATTATAAAAGACAAACAGGCCTTTTTAATTGCATCTCTGATTAAATTATTATGAGCAATCCATGCATCTCCAACATGAATGTTCAACAATTTATTCTTTTCACTTTTATAATTAGTGCTTATGGCAATCTTCAGTTCTTTTCCTTTGTATTCATCCTTAATAGGGATAAAAAACCAGCCATATCCTGGAGTTTTGCTCTTTGATCCCTTTGGTATATCAAAAGAAAATATCTCTTCATCATCAACAAATACCTTAAACATCTGATGTGATGAAAAAATAATAAAAGACTGATTCGATCCTGCATTTTTAATCATATTAGTAACAACTATATCCTCATTATCAGGATTATCAATCAACAAAGGCAAATCACTATATACAAAATCCCTGTCTCCTACACTGCAATTCCACTCATCACCTAATATAATATCCCTGTTGGCATTTAAATTCTCCTTAGGGATATCATCTAATTTATAACACGATACAGTAATAAAAATACAAACTGCACTCAAAATAATCTGAATAATAAAATTGATAGAAAGCTTGATAGAAATCCCTCCTCCCTCTATTCTATTATACAATTAATCTGAGAAAATGTCAATTTTTGTTAAAAAAGTTCCTATTCACAACAGATGTTCTACGGCCTTTGCAAGGCGAGTTCTGCGAATAGGAACTTATCTCATACCATATTTTATTTTAGTTCTTTAAGCATTTCTTCTTCTGATTTTAAATTCTGTGGTTCAATTCCTTTTTTTCTGTTAAAAACTTCATCTAACTGATTATAATACTCTGTTTTACTGCATTCTTTATCCATCCATCGGTAAATATATGATGATTCATCATCCATATCAGCAAATGCATCTTTTAACTCATAATATCCACATGCAATTTCATAAAAATTCCCATCTACAAGTTTATATATAGATGAATTATACCATCCCATGCGGCCACATTCCTGATAAACCATTGCCTTTTA
>JAILNW010000037.1 GCA_024691145.1 Lachnospiraceae bacterium | reverse complement strand
AGAGGTTAAATTTGATTTAAGTAAGAAGGACAGACAGTATGGAACAATTATTAAATAAAACACTTAAGAAAATAAAAATTAAACATTATCCTGTACTGGCTATGGTACTTTCCATAGTTATTACATCAATGGCATTTGGCTTTACATCTGTTGCGCCAGGGGGCTACAGGATGCTTTATATCAATGATTTTTATTCGGAATACCTGAATTTTCTTGTAAATCTTAAGCATATAATGCAGGCAAAGCAAAGCGCAATATATTCCTGGAACATTGATATGGGAATGGGGATAATGGGATTAAATGCATACTATATGGCAAGTCCATTTAACTATTTAATATTATTCCTTAAGGAAAATCATTTGATTTATGGAATGGTTGTTATAGTAATAATAAGAAACGGGCTTGCAGCCATGGCAGCTTATATTTGTCTTAAGTATATATATCTTAAACAGTCTCAAAAATCCGACATTAAACTGATTGGTGTAATATCAGGAAACAACATGCTGGCAGAATATCAGGGAAAGTATAAAATGTTTGTAATTGTACTTGTATCGGTCTGCTACTCAATGTGTGGCTGGATGATGACATACTTCTTTAACGTAATATGGCAGGATGCACTTTTTATAATGCCACTTGCGGTATACTTTGTGTTTAAACTTGTGGATGAAGGAAAAATGTCAGGACTCATAATAACCTGGGCATATATATTTATATCCAATTATTACATGGGATATATGGTAGGTGTCTGCTCAACATTTTTCTTTATATTCCATCTTATATTTAATAAGAAAAGCATAAGAGATAAGAACAATGCCGTAATTAAAAAGAAAAAGAATAAAAAATTTACAGACACACATCCAATAGTAATAATTTCCCTAAAATACATAGTATCTGCAATATCAGCCATACTTATATCTGGTTTTGTAACACTTCCATCATTATTACAGTTACTTGAAAAGATTGATGATAACAAACAGGTGGCATTAAGTGGGAAAATGCATGGATTTTATCTGATGGGATTTATAAATGGTCTTTATGCAGGAACATATACATCCCTTGAAAAGGGGAATCCACCTATATATACAGGACTATTAACACTTGTTCTTGTAGCTATGCTTTTTACAAATAAAAAGGTTGATAAGAAAACAAGAATAACAACAATTACTGTAATGACAATAGGCATGATAATTATGATGTTAAATCCGCTTAATACATTTATGCATGCATTTGACAAGCCAGACTGGTTTAATTACAGATATTCCTTTGCTTACAGTTTTATGCTTGCTGCTATTGCAGTAATGGCATGGGAAAAGGCAACTTCAGAGGGAGCAGATTTAAAGAAGATAATAAGATTTGCTGTAAAAAGAATTGCAGAATATTATATAGTATATACAATTTGCGTTTATGCATTATTTAAATCAGGAAATAAGGGAAGAATTGAAAAAGCTGGTATATACCAGCAGAGTGTATCAACATTTGTACTTAATATAATAGTTGTTTCTCTTTTTCTTGTATTGTACCTGTTATATGAAAAAAAGCGTATAGTAAAAAGAGACGCATATCTGCTTCTTGTTTTGTTAATTACTGTTGAAGAATGTGTTTCCTTTGGAATCATTGTAAATAAAGAAGATAAGGAATCAGGTTTCTTTAACTATGAGTATGTACAGGAAGAGGTTGATTTCCTGAAAAGTGAAGTTACCGCAATAGAAGCAGTTGACAAGGATTTTTACCGAATAGAAAGTAATCATATAGTAAGCCACAATGATCCATATGCCATAGGATACAGAGGAATTACAAGTTATTCTTCGGTTTGCAATTACAGGCTTAATAAAGTACTTTTGGGACTTGGTATTAAATCAAATGACTGGCATGTGGAATATGAAGGGGGAACAACATTTTTAGAAAGTATTATGAACATAAAATACAGAATGCATTTTACACCAAGAAATTTATTTAGTAACATAAAAGTTGATGATGACTTCTATGTTGAAAAAAATGATTATTATCTTCCGGTTGCATTTGGTGTTAATAAAGACATATTGGATTTTGAAGGAACTTTAGATAAAACAAATAGTGCATTAAATAAGCAGAATGACATAATAACTGCAATGACAGGAATTAAAGAAACTCATAAGGAAACAGAAGATTATGAGATAAAACTTGATAATGTAAAAAGAACAATTAATAAAGATGGGACAGTTACATATAATAAGATTAATCCGGCAGTGGATGGAAGAATTCAATATGATATACCATACAATGATAAAGAAGCGAAATATTACTTTTCTTATTACTATGATTATACTAAGGGATATTATAATGGAACGGTTACAACAAATTCAATTAAGAATAATAAAAGTATTACCCTTGGTGACAGCCTTATAAAGGTTCCAAGAACTATATACATAAATGATAATGTAAGTGACAAAGAGGACAGTCTTATTGTAACAATTACATTTGAAGACAATAGTATTCACCTGCTTTCAGAGGGAATTTATAAGCTTGATATGTCAGATTATGATAAGGTTTATGAAAAACTGAATGAAAGTACATTGCAGGATATAAAGTATGATAATACTTCTCTCGAGGGTTCTGTAAATATGAAAGAAGATGGGGTATTATTTACTTCAATTCCATTTGATAAGGGCTGGAGAGTATTTGCAGATGGAAAAGCTGTAAAGACTGAAAAACTTATAGATGGAGCTTTTCTTGGAATAAAGCTTGATAAAGGTGAACACAGGATTTCTTTTAAGTATTATCCTAAAGGTCTGAAGGCTGGAGCTCTGCTTACAGCATTAGGATTAGTAATGTTATATATATTGTATTACATTGATAAAAATGGTAAGGTAAAACTTCGATAAAAACGGTAAATATATTACATAATTATATGGGATACAGTTTACATATTTTCATGCAAACTGTATCCCATATAATTATGTAATATATTTACCGTTT
>JAILNW010000026.1 GCA_024691145.1 Lachnospiraceae bacterium | reverse complement strand
AGTTTAGCCTGAGCGTGTTCCGGCGAACAAAGTGAGAGCGGAACTTCCTTGTTATTAAGGCTTAACGATTAGATTTTGACGGAGATCATTGATGGGAGAAAAGTCAGAGAGGAAAAGGCAATATATTCTTGATAAGGCCAGGGCGGTATTTTCTGAAAAAGGCTTCAAGAATGTGACCATGAAGGATGTTGTAGATGCCTGCGATATCAGTCGCGGGGGTCTTTATCTCTATTTCTCCAGTACAGCGGAACTGTTTCTGGCAGTTCTGTCACAGGACGTCAGCGAAGATGATGAGGAAGCTGTTGGGGCAGCGCTATCGGGCGATGCTTCTGCCGGCGATATGTTGGCTTTATTTATTAAGGAACAGAAAAAAGAAATCCTCAGAAAAAAGAACAATCTTACTGTCGCTACTTATGAGTATTTTTCCGTTAATAAAGTATCGGCGAAAGAAAATCCACTTAAAATTAAATTTGATACATCAGTCAGAATAGTTGAAAAGTTAGTTGAAAACGGTGTCGATGCCGGCGAATTTATTTGTGAGAATCCTCTTGGATTTGCTCGCAATCTTATGTACGTGGTGGAAGGTCTCAAGATTTCTTCCAATACTATTGGCGTTACAGAAGAAAACATTGACAGAGAATTAATGTACGTTTTAGAGGGGTTAGTGCCCGAAGAATTAAATAGCTAGTATTAATAAAGAGTGCTTTATTTGGCACTCTTTATTTTAAATACATATCACAATATACCATGAAATGAGGAGATATTATGAGCAGTGTAAAACGAATCTATGTTGAAAAGAAAGTACCTTTTGCAGGCAAGGCAAAAGAACTTAAGTCTGAAATCTCAGGCTACCTTGGCATTAAGAGTGTCAGCGATGTCAGAATATTTATTCGCTATGACGTTGAGAATGTTTCGGATGATGTATTTGAAAAGGCATGCAAAACAGTCTTTTCTGAGCCTCCTGTAGATATTCTTTACAGAGAGAATATAGATGTACCACAGGGAGCAAAGGTATTCAGCATAGAGGCACTTCCGGGACAGTTCGATCAGAGAGCTGATTCCGCAGAGCAGTGCGTTCGCTTTATTAAAGGTGACGAGGAGCCTGTTATTAAGACTGCCGTTACATATATGCTCATCGGCGATGTTACAGAAGATGAGCTTAACAAGATCAAGGATTACACCATGAATCCGGTTGACAGCAGAATTGCAGCCGATTCCAAGCCTGAGACTCTTGTTACAAATTATGATGAGCCTGCAGATGTAGCCGTTTTTGATGGATTTGCAGATATGGCTGAGGATGAACTTAAAAAGCTCTATGAGTCCCTGGGACTTGCAATGACTTTTAATGATTTTAAGTGGATTCAGCAGTACTTCCACGATGACGAGCACAGAGATCCTACAATGACTGAGATCAGAAAGTATCTTGATATTAAGACACTTGACAACGTAAGAGTGTTAATAAGATATGATATTGAGAATGTTTCAGAAGAAACATACAAGAAGGCACTTGGCACAGTATTTAGTGAGCCACCTGTTGATTATATCTTTGAAGAAAAGTTCGATAAAAAAGCAGAGGATAAGGTATTTTCTGTAGAGTATCTTCCTGGACAGTTTGACCAGAGAGCAGATTCAGCTGAACAGTGCGTTAAGCTTCTTAATGAAAAGGAGAACCCTGTAATAAAGAGTGCTGTTACATATGTTCTTAGCGGTGCTTTAACTGATGAAGAGTTTGAGAAGATTAAAGGATACTGCATTAACCCTGTTGATTCAAGGGAAACTAATGAAGTTAAGCCAGATACACTTGTAACTGTTTTTGATGAACCAGCAGATGTTAAGATATTTGACGGATTTAAGGATATGCCAGAGGGTGAACTTAAAAAGTTATATGATTCACTTGGACTTGCCATGACATTTAAGGATTTCCTTCATATTCAGAATTATTACAAGAATGAGGAGAAGAGAGACCCTTCAATTACTGAAATCAGAGTACTTGATACATACTGGTCAGATCACTGCCGTCATACAACTTTCCAGACTGAATTAACTGATATTCAGTTTGAAGATGGCTTTTATAAGAAACCTATTGAAGACTCATTTAACAGCTACAAAGCTGAAAGAGAAGTTTTATATAAGGGAAGAGATGATAAGTTTATCTGCCTTATGGATATAGCTTTGCTTGCCATGAAGAAGCTTCGTGCAGAGGGAAAACTTGAAGACATGGAAGTATCTGATGAGATTAATGCATGTTCTATAGTTGTTCCTGTTGAGATAGATGGAAAAACTGAAGAGTGGCTTGTATTCTTCAAGAATGAGACTCATAACCATCCAACAGAGATTGAGCCTTTTGGTGGTGCCGCAACTTGTCTTGGTGGAGCCATAAGAGATCCATTGTCAGGAAGAGGTTATGTATATCAGGCTATGCGTGTTACTGGTGCAGCAGATCCTACAGTATCAGTTAAGGATACTATGAAGGGTAAATTAGCACAGAGAAAGATTGTAACAGGTGCAGCTAAGGGTTATAGTTCATATGGTAACCAGATTGGTCTTGCTACAGGACTTGTTAATGAGATTTATCATCCTAATTATGTAGCAAAGAGAATGGAGATTGGTGCTGTTATGGGTGCTGCTCCAAGACGTAATGTTATAAGAGAAAACTCTGATCCTGGAGATATTATTATTCTTCTCGGCGGAAGAACAGGACGTGATGGCTGTGGCGGAGCTACAGGTTCATCTAAGGCCCATACAGTAGAGTCTATTGAGACTTGCGGAGCTGAGGTTCAGAAGGGTAATGCACCTACTGAGAGAAAGATTCAGAGACTCTTCAGACGTGAAGAAGTAAGTAAGATTATTAAAAAATGTAATGACTTCGGTGCAGGCGGTGTTTCTGTTGCTATAGGTGAGCTTGCAGCAGGTCTTATAGTTGATCTTGATAAAGTACCTAAAAAGTATGCAGGTCTTGACGGAACTGAGCTGGCTATATCTGAATCACAGGAAAGAATGGCTATAGTTGTTGATCCTAAAGATGTTGATAAGATGCTTGCATTTGCTGAAGAAGAGAACCTTGAGGCAGTTAAGGTTGCAGAAGTAACTGAGTCTCCAAGACTTGTTCTTAAGTGGAGAGGCAAGGAAATTGTTAATATAAGCAGAGCTTTCCTTGATACTAACGGAGCTCATCAGGAGGCTAAGGCTGTTGTTAAGACTCCTTCAAAGGATGATAACTATTTTGAAAAGAGAGAAGAACTTAAGCATGGAGATGCTTATGCTAAGGAAACAAGTATCAGAAAGACATGGTTAAATGTTCTTAGTGACCTTAATATATGCTCACAGAAGGGGCTTGTTGAGATGTTCGACAGCTCAATTGGTGCTTCAACAGTATGTATGCCTTATGGCGGAAAGTATCAGTTAACACCTACACAGACTATGGTTGCAAAACTTCCTGTATTAAAGGGTACATGTGATACTATTACTATGATGAGTTATGGATATGATCCATATCTTTCAAGCTGGAGTCCATATCATGGTTCTGTTTATGCTGTTGTTTCTTCAATTGCGAAGATAGTTGCAGCAGGCGGCGATTATAGCAAGATAAGATTTACTTTCCAGGAATACTTCAGAAGACTTAATGAAGATCCTAAGAGATGGGGCGAGCCTCTTGCAGCATTGCTTGGTGCATATGAAGCACAGGTTAAGTTTGGTCTTCCATCAATCGGAGGAAAGGACAGTATGTCAGGTTCATTTAATGATATAGATGTTCCTCCAACACTTGTTTCATTTGCTGTAGATGTGGCAAAACTTGACGATTATATATCACCAGAGTTCAAGAAAGCCGGAAGCAAAATAATCAAGCTTGACATAAGAAAAGATGAATATGATTTACCGGATTATACTTATCTTATGAATATGTATGAGAATACAACTAAGTTAATTAAGGATAAAAAATTGTCTTCTGTATATGCTGTTGGATTTGGCGGAATTATTGAATCTGTTAGTAAGATGGCATTTGGTAATAAATTGGGTGTTAAGATTAATGATGATATTGACGAAATATTATTAGATAGACCAGATTATGGAAGTCTTATAGCTGAGGTTGATTGTGATAAGGCTGATGAAGTTATTAAGACTCTTAAGGATAAAGGTGTTTTAGTTACTGTTGTTGGTGAAATAACTGACAAGGCTGAGTTTGAATACAAGAATCAGAAGATTACTATGGAAGAGGCTCTTACAGCCTGGACAACTACACTTGAAAAAGTATATCCTACTCGTTCAGATGTTGAAGATAAGAAGATTGATACTGGTTTATTTGATACAAAGGATATTTATATTTGCAAGAATAAGATTGCAAGACCTAAGGTATTTATACCAGTATTCCCGGGTACTAACTGTGAATATGATACTGCAAAATCATTTGAAAATGCAGGTGCAGAGGTTAACACAGTAGTATTCAAGAATATGACAGAGGATAACATAAGAGATTCTGTTGATATGTTTGTTAAGAGTATTAATGAAGCTCAGATTCTTATGTTCTCTGGCGGATTTAGTGCAGGTGATGAGCCAGATGGTTCTGGTAAGTTTATTGCAACTATATTCAGAAATGAAAAGATAAAAGAAGCTGTTGATAAGTTATTATCAGAAAGAGATGGTTTGGCTCTTGGTATTTGTAACGGATTCCAGGCACTTATCAAGCTTGGACTTGTTCCTTATGGCAAGATTACTCCTCAGAAGGAGGATTCACCAACTCTTACAACTAACAGCATTGGACGTCATATAAGCAAGTCTGTTTACACTAAGGTTGTAAGCAACAAGTCACCATGGCTTAGAAAAGCAGAGCTTGGGGGAGTTTATTCAATTCCGGCTTCTCATGGTGAAGGAAGATTTGTGGCAAATGATGAATGGCTTAAGAAATTATGGGAGAATGGCCAGGTGGCAACTCAGTATGTGGATGTTAATGGCAATCCTTCTATGGATGAAGACTTTAATCCAAATGGTTCATATATGGCTATTGAAGGTATCACAAGTCCTGACGGACGTGTTCTTGGTAAGATGGCACACTCTGAAAGAAGAGGTAAAGGTGTTGCTCTTAACATTAGTGGTAACCAGAACCAGCTTATATTTGAATCAGGTGTAGGATACTTTAAATAATTAATTAGTATAATAGTGGTGGGAATTATACTAGGAATGGAGGCGAAGGTATGAAAAATTATTTATATTACTATATTAATCAGCTAATCAGTATGTCACCAGGAAAGTCTGACCATAATATAGTTTTTATAAAGAACTATAACTCATTTGATATTGAAACTTTTAAGTCCCGTCTTAATATTAGTGAGGGTTCATTATCATTTTCATATACTTATGAAGCAGGAAAAATGCATGCTGTTTTTGAACCAATATTAGACTGGCTCAGAATGCTTGTTATGAATGAAAATGAAATGGATATTAATGAGTTACTGAATACCTGTGATGTGTATAGTCTTCACAGGGAACTTATCGCTTCTTATATGGAAAATGGGATTTGCAAAAGAAATGAGGATGTCATTTTACCGGAGATAAAGTATGAACGTGAAAGGCTTTATTCTGATATTGTACAGTTGTTTTCATATTTTGCAAAGAAAAAGCACATGGTTATGATATTTAATAATGTGCATTGTGCTGATTCATCTACCATCAGATTACTTACAAGATTTTTAAGTAATGATGCCTGCAAGAATATATTTTTTATTGTTGTATATAATGATTTTTATAAGACACCAGCTTATGTTACAGGCGCTTTTAATGAACTTTTAGAGTATGCCCATGGCAACTTTTTCCACGTTTCTGATAATAGTGAAAGGGATATATTTAATACTGCAAGTTTTGAATCATTTCATCCAAAGATTAATGAGTGTGATGATTATATACAGAAGATATGGAATATGGTTGCGACTTTGTGCACGGATCAGGCTCTGTATTATCTTAATATATTGCATAATAAGTTTGAAATAGAGCAGATGGAGATAACAGAAGAACAAAGACTTACTGTTATGCAGCTTCAGGCCATTGCCAATTTGTATGAGGGCAATAACAGGGCAACTCTTTTATTGTGTGATAAGATTAATACACTTGTAAGTGATAAGGAGTATGATATATTATTTAATACTCAGTATATAGCTGCACTTGCACATAATGCCAATGATCACTTTGATTTTGCCCAGACATGTCTTAAAAAGTGTGAAAAGATTGCAGAAGAGTCCGGCGATGAGTATATGATTTTTAAGGGACAGTTATTAAGATATATGCTGGAGTTTTTCGTATGGAAACATGTATGTCTTTACCAAAATTATGTAATGATAAGTGATGAATTTATAGAAAAGGCTAATAAGTATAAGTACTATAATCATCTGGCTTATATTATAACATTTACCTATAGAGAAGGAGATATTCTTGACATAGCAAAGTGTATGTATCCTCATTTTGATGAGGGCATAGGTTTTGGAAGACAGCTTGGTAATGATAATTTTATACTTAATGCTTTTCATGAGAAGGTATATACAGCTTCTTGTATTGGAAATTTCGATGATATTCAGGATTATCAGGACAGATGTATTGAGATTCTTGACAGAATGAATAATCCTCTTGGTATGATTGGAATGTATAATAGTATTGGTTATAACTGCTCTGTACATGAGGATTTTACATCAGCAAATATTTACTATAATAAGACAATCAAGATAATTATGGAAAGAAATATTCCTTCTGAGATGTATGAGGTATTATATAACAAGAGCATACTGGCTATACAGACCATGAATTATGAGATGGCTAAAGAGTATCTTCTTATGTCTCTTGCATTTATTGAAGAACTTAAGATTGAAAAATTAAGAATTGCCAATAAATCCAAGTTATATGGATTTTTGGCCATGTGTTATTATTATCTTGGTGAAGAGTATAACTGCTATCTTTATATGTCAAAGTTAGAGCGTTATGTATCACATATTATTTATGATACTAATGAAGAACATTATGCTTTATGGGATGATGATCTGTTCCTTTACTTTTTCTTAAAGGCAGTGCTGGCTAAAAAAGAAGGCTCTTATGAGGCTGCTGAAAAGCATTTTGAAAGAGCCAAGATACATATGAACCGCTCCACTGAGAATAAATACTTTTCAATGCCTATGTATTCTCTGGAAAAGGCAGATTTGTATAATTGCCTTGGAGAACAGGAAATGGGAAAAAATATGTTAAAGGAATGTATGGATTTTTGCAGCAAAAAGAATTATTCATTTAAGTATGCTGTAGTTAATTCTGTATATTCAGGACTTAATCTGTTTAAATCATCTTATGATCTTTCACTTGGTGATTTAAATAAGCAGGAAATATTAAATCTTGCAAAACAAAGCGGTATTGCCCTTGATTTGCAGAACAGAAATAATGATATAAGTTTCCTTTCAACATGGAAGGATCTTATGATGACATCTTCAACGCCAGAGATATTAATTGATAATGCAATGACTATTATTAAGAGTACCTACGCCCTTGATAAAACGCATCTTTATGAGGTTAAGGAAGATGGAGTAAATATTCTGCAGAGCGATTTGAAGCATGAGATTGATGAGGAAGGATATAATTATATTAATTCTACTTTGCTTAAACTTACAGGCGGATTTGTAACATCAAGAGTAGATGATGAATTTATAAACTTTAAGGGTATTATAAATCTTATTGATCCAAATGCTGCAAGTATTATGTTCTGTCCGATAATTAAGAACGAGAAGCTTATTTATGTATTTATTGGTGTTATTGGAATGCATAATAACTATATTGATAATAATACAAAGCTTTATGAGACTAACCTTGAAATAGCAAGTTTTGCAATACGACAGCTGGTGGATTCTCTTAATATTCTGAATACACAGATTGATTTGCAGAATATTAATAAAAAACTTGCAGTTACAGCTGTAACAGATAATCTTACTGGTCTGTTTAACAGACAGGGAATGTACAAAATTATTGATGATATCGTTAATGATAAGGGTTATAACATTATTTATGTTGACCTTGATAATTTTAAAATGTATAACGATACATTTGGCCATGATATAGGAGATAATATACTTGTGGAATTCTCTAATCTTTTAAAGAGAGTTACAATTGGAAAAAGTTATATTATCAGATATGGCGGCGACGAGTTCCTTATTATTAATGTAAGTCAAAGTCTGAAGGAAGCCGAAAACATGGCAATTAACATATTTGATGAACTAAGCAATGCTTCTTATTTCAGATATGTTATAGATGATATCTGTAAGGAGAAGAATATCGACTTCCCATATACCCTTACATGTTCCATAGGAATATCAAGAGGTGTAAGCAAGTCCGATATAGATGAAGTAATTATTAAGGCCGATAACGAGATGTTTAAGGTTAAAAAGAATAATAAGAATAATTATAGTATTAATACGGAAAGTGTATAACATTTAAGCCCTTAAGAGTCAGTCTTAAGGGCTTTTTCTTACCATTCGAACTTAGGTATAGTCTGAAGTTTGAATAAATTAGCTTTATGTTTTTTATCAATAAGTTCTTTTGTTGCAGGATCATCAATCTGACCTGTTCTTATATATCGGTCAAGTACTGCATATGTAAATCCCAGATTATCTTCATCAGTTTTGCCACAAAGTCCGTCTGAAGGAGCTTTTTCAATAAGATTAGTAGGAAGTCCAAGTTCTCTTCCAAGGGCTTTAACTTCTGTAACTGTAAACTCAGCTAAAGGTGACAAATCTCCCGCTGCATCACCATATCTTGTTGAATAGCCAACCCAGTCTTCACTGAGGTTACATGTGTTAGCCACACGTCCGTTGTTAGACTGTGAAATAGCATATAATGTGGCCATACGTATTCTAGGAGGCATATTAACTATAGTCTGGTTTGTTAGTTCAAAACTGTCTCCGGCACTTTCTTTTATAGAATTAGTAAGGGCACTGATTGCAGGTCCTACATTGACTGTATAATTCTTAATTCCAAGAAAGTTAACAAGCTGGATACTGCAGTCTATATCACTTTGCTCATTATTAGGCATAAGAACACCTATAACTCTGTCTTTTCCAAGTGCTTCAACTAAGAGAGCTGCAACTACCGAACTGTCTTTGCCGCCACTGATACCAACTATGGCATTACTAATAACTTTCCTTTTCTCTGCCATGATGTCTACCTGCCTTTTCTATTATGATATATAATTATAGTAAAAATACTGTCTACTGTCAAATTTTAACATATTTAACTAACAC
>JAILNW010000421.1 GCA_024691145.1 Lachnospiraceae bacterium | reverse complement strand
ATTCAAATGATATTATAACCGATGATAAAACATACATAGAAGTTACATATAATACACCACAGACATTTACTTTTTATAATAATGAATCATTAGCTCTTGAAAATGTACGTTATCTTGTTTTCTGTATTGAAAACGGTAATCTATGGTATGGAGATAATAAAGATGCCATAACAGGCTTTGCATACTACAATAACACTGAACACCCATATATAATGGATGAAGATTTATATACTTCCATAATAGAAAGATAAACACCTGACACAGAAAGCCCACGTTAACTCCGTGGGCTTTCATATGTCTATATTTTAGTTTTTATAACGATATATCCACAGATACTGCAGGTGGTGGTGACGAATATGAAGCTGAAGTATTTACAGGTGCCGATGCTGGCATTGATTGTAATGTATTAAAGCTTTGGGCTTGATGTTTAATCATTCCCTTTATATAGTCCATATCTGCTTTAAGTATGGCCTTTTCTTCTGCTGCCCTGTGTTTTCTTTTCATTTCTTCAAATTCCTCTTCACTCATATGAGGGTCCATAACCTCCATATTTTCAAAGACTTCCATGGCTTCCTCAAGTGCCTCAAGGGTTTCTTCACTAAACTCTGATATAGTTTCATTTAGTTCTTCTAATATCTCATCTTCCTGCTGTTCTATCTTCTCTTCCTCAGCATAAATCATAGCATTCTTAAGTTCCTTTTCAGATTCCTCCATTTTATCAAATTTAGCATCCCTGTCCCTTGTGATTTTTACATATTCCTCAAGTTCAAGATTATGCTTCTTCTTTCTTGCAACCATCTCCATTTTCTGAGCATGGGATAAAGCAAGCTGCAGTTCCTCAGGATCACCTGCCTTCTCAGCAATTTTCCGCTTAACTTCAGAAACCTTCCTTTTAGCAGCAGTTAAAGCCTGTCCCGCAGTAATAGAGTTCTTTGCACTTTGAATCTTTCCTGAAACATCTTTATAATTATATTTAGGCGTAGTATCAGAATCTTTATCCTTATCATTATCAGTATTGCCTAAGATGTCAAGAACACCATTGGAATTGTCCGACAGCAAATCATAAGCATTTGTCTTATTTTCTGTATAACTAAGATTTCTTAACATTTCACGCATCTGATTAGATTGCATTTTCTTCTCTCTTACAGACTCTTCGCTTTTCCTGTTATATATTGAGGATAAAAAATCTCCCTTCTTGCCGGCTTTCATAATATCCACTTTCTTCATGGGGATATAGCCATTTTTCTTATAAAACTTGCTATCAACGGGCATACAGGAGGTATAATAAGTTGTTGGTATCATCATAACAATCACTCCTAGCCCTTAAAATCAACATTAGTTCCCACCATTCTTTCTGACTCACTTTTTACCCTTTGCATAGCATTATTACTAGAATAAATCTGCACTTTATTAATAAGTTCTTCCATAGAATCTGCCTCAATAGTTTCATAGGATTTTTCCTTAAGACGTTTTTCCTTTGCCTCCTCTAAGCGCTCTTCCTTAGCCTTTTTCTCAGCCTGTTTTTTGTCTTTAATCTTCTGCTCCCTCTTTTCTTCAGCTTTCTTCTCTATACGTTTTTTTTGAAGTTCCTGTGATTTTTCAACTGTTGCAAAAAGCTTTTCATTTCCATTAGAATCAACAGATATACCAAAGTTTTTAATACTTGCACCACTGCTAAAGAGACTGTTCTTTGCTTCTTCAAGTTTCGTCTGGGACATGGATATAATTCCTTCATACTTCTTTCTGTAGGATTCATCATTTGCCATACGCTCTAACTTCTCTTCATCAATTAATACAACCATTTTAGAAGAATTGCCATAGGCAGCTGCATTTTGCTGAACCTTGTCCTTCATGTCCTTGCTGACAGCAATAAATTCCATATTGCCAAACTTGCTTTTTAATTTCTCATAATAATCCTTTGCCTTGTCACTTAAAGCAACCTCGCCAATTGTGGTTCCATACTCGGTATTCTTAGGAATAAGAGAAGATTTTTCATCAAGGGGAGACCATTTCTTTGTTTCCACCTTGGAGGACACAGACTCACTTAAAGAAGAGGTCTGGTCTTTCTTAGAAGTTTTCTCAGACTTAACACTGCTTGTCTTTGATTTTTCTAACTTAACATTCTTGTTGGTCTGCTTGTACGCAGAAATTCCGTACATTCCAGTCATAATAATCTACCTCCTTGTAGATAAAAAACATGAAATCCATTTCAGTAAAAAAACAGACATTTAAAGTTATCTTAATAAATATATCGTTATGTTAAGAGGATTATTTAATGGTAAAATATAACTTTATATCCTGCGAATTTTATTGTTTTTTTTATAACATCGTTTATACTAAAATATAAAGGATGTTTTGACCTTCAATATTACTCTATATTCACCAGAAGTAATCATTGATTTTATAAACTCATAGATAAAAATGCATTTTTTTTAAAGCAAAGACATCAATCGCTCTATTTTTCCGTATAAGGCGAGGATTTAAGAAAGTAACAAGCAAATTGAAGGACCAGAAGAATAAAAAGAAGAAAAAGACAGTTAATAATCAGATTAATCATAAGATTAAAACCCTTGTGGATATGATTTTTGATGATATCCCATACTCAGAAGAAGTAAATGAGGCAAAAGCTAAAGCTTTAACATCTCTTGATAAGGAATATAGAAAAATCAAAAAGAAAGACCGAGAGGATACTGCATTTGAAAGTATTCTTGAAAAATATGGAAGCTTAGAAAAAATAACAAAACTTATTGGCTTATCTAAAGATGCTGCTGAAATAGGAGGCAGCTTATATTCTTATCCAAAGGATATGAAAGCACTTGATGCCTGCTTCAGGGAAATAGAACACACTCACCCTGACCTTGTTGTTGTTACAGGTGATATGAGTTTTCCAATGGGAATAATGTCATTATCCCTCAATAACTCAGCTCCTGTCCAGCAATTTGCAGCATTTATGCGTAATACAGGAATTCCTTGGGCATTTACATATGGAAATCATGATACAGAATCCATGTCAACTCTTAATAAAACAGAGCTTGCAGAGGTTTATAAGTCACTTTCATATAAAACCTCAGGAAATCTTCTTTATCCATATGTACAGCCAGATATTATGGGAAGAAATAATCAGGTAATTGAGATAAAGAATGCTGACGGCACTTTAAATACAGCTTTATTTATGATTGACTCTAATTCTTATACCGGAGAAGGTCTTAATGTTTATGACTATATCCATGATGATCAGGTTGACTGGTATGAAAATGAAGTAAAGCGTATGAATAATGAAGCCGGACATACTGTTAATTCACTTGTATTCTTCCACATTCCATTGCAGGAATATAAGACAGCCACAGAGCTTTATCTTGCTGGAAGTGATGAGGTTACATATTACTTTGGTGAAAATCCTGGTGACCATGGCGGTATTACCAATGAACTTATTTGCTGTTCAGACTATCCAAGCAAACTTTTTGACAAGGCTGTTGAATTAAAAAGTTCCACTGGATTCTTCTGCGGTCATGATCATTATAATAATGCCTGCATAGAATATAAGGGTATTAAGCTTACATATGGAATGAGTATAGATTATCTTGCCATGCCAGGTATAGCAAAAGAAACAAAACAGCGTGGAGCTGAACTAATTACAATTCATAATGACAGTACATGGGATTTAGAGCAGATACCACTTGATACTTTAGAATAAGAAAATAAAAATATACAATAAAAATGGAGGACTTTTATAGTCCTCCATAATATGTATCCCATACTAGCATCTCTAAACATTCTTCCCAGCCAATGAATCTGTCACGGTCTAAATCAAACATTTGTTTCTCCGGCGACATCTGATTCTGTCTGAAGCATTCAGAAAAAGACTCAAATGTCTCACTTTTTTGTCCATTCTCAATCACCAAGTACATATTCAATTCCCCCTTTAAAAAACATACCTTACAATATTATTGTACTATTATTTCATACAAAATGTCAATGTAAATCAGGGCATCCTACTACAAATATTCTTTTGGCAATAAGATTTCTTTCATTAGCATCAGGAATAAAAACCTCAATTCCTGCCGTTTCAAGAGGTTTCTTCATATAATCCATTTCCATAGTGAAAGCTCACACGCTTAGTAAGTTCCTCGTACACAACATGCATTGTTACCGCTGTTAATGCTATAATCTCAGCACCACCTTTATGTAAAAGATTCAGTTTTTCCTCAAAATAATCTGTAAGCAGATCATATCTTTCTTCTTCCTCAAACCTCCATGCCTTTCGAAAATTAACACTTTCTATCGCCAAATCTGGCATTGCACTGCCTTTACTGAGTTCATCTATCCTTTTATTTAATTCTTTATAATACATAAGAGTTGACTCTGGTCCTGTACCACCTATTAAACCTATTTTCTTCATTTTTTATTAACTCCATCTCATTCTGGTTTGTATAAATATTTTATTCAGTTATTTCAATAATCTTATCATATTCACCTACAGTAAGATTATATGTAGTTGCTACTACGCATATATTATTCTTATCATTTAAGAACACTGGCATATCCATTGTATAGCTTTCACCTGAAGTTGTCTTACCAAACTGTTCATCATACAATTTACTATCTCTTTCTATCTCTTCATCTGTAAAGTTAGCAGGTGCATTCTTTTTATTTTCAATATATTTTTCTCTATCTCCATAATCCTCAACAAAATCATTTACACAAATTTCTTTAACTTTACCTAAAAATTCTGACTCTGTTTTATTTTTTGCAGCAATTATTGCTTTACTATCAAGTCTCTTTCCTGTATTAATATCTACATTATAGACATCATAATTATGCTGATCGTTAGGCCATGAATCCTTTATACAAAGAGATAAAATATTATCATTAACATAAAAATTGTACTGTACACTAAACAGATCCACAGAAGACCCTCCCAGATTTAATTGTTCTTCCATAATAGGCACATAGATTGATGCAATTTCATCATTAATCTTTTTAACATCTTCAGAGTCAATATTAATATATGGCAAATTATATCCATATTCCTTATCTTCAAATGCGGTATAAACTAACTCCTTATTTTCCTTATCTATTTTCAGTTCTACCTTTTT
>JAILNW010000379.1 GCA_024691145.1 Lachnospiraceae bacterium | reverse complement strand
TAGTTATAAAGAGAAAGGAAGTATTAATAATGAATAAATCTACAAGTGAAGCATATAACAACATATTTATTTCTATATTTTATGTTATAGTTGCATTGGTTGTTTGTACATTAACAATGGGAACAGCAATTATGAAGGTGGCATTAGGATTAGCAGTTGTAGCATTTTTAACAGTTCTTACTGTGTACATTATACAGAGAGTTAAAGATAGCCACAGCAAAGCAGAAGAACTTGAATTATCTGCTAAGTAGTTTAAGAGAGCGTTTTTTTAATCGGGTGGAAGTTTAAATTGGGTCGATAGTGTTATTTGATTTTTGAGTTATACTATATGTGTTTAAACACAGAGTGAATGTTTGACATTTGCTCTTTTTTTTTGCAATTTTTGTGTTAAAAAAATTATTATTTTAATAACAGAATCTTGTGTTTTGGACATAAAAATATTTTTTCAGGAAAATAAATATCATAATTATAACAAAAATGTTGCATTTATGTAAACTATATAGTATAATACATTGGTAATATCTAAGTTTTAAGGTTATACTATTGCGACATGTAAACATCATATTTGCATTAGAGATTGACGACAGAGGGGGATATATTATGTTAAGTGTTGAAAATAATTTGGAGATAGTTAAAGAGACTAAGAAAAGAGGCAGAAAGAAAGTTAATCAGGAAAAGGTAGTTAGCAACAAGGGAAAGAATACAAGAAAGGCATTGGATAATGAAATATCTGCATCACTTGAGGATTATCTTGAGATAATATATTTATTATCTATGAGAATGCAGGAAGTCAGAGTTACTGACATAGCCTGTGAGATTGAACTATCAAAACCAAGTGTTAACAGAGCAGTAAGAACTCTCACAGAAGAAGGAATGCTGACACATATACATTATGGAGCAATCGAGTTAACAGATAAGGGAAGATTAAAAGCAAAAGAGATTAATAATAAGAAGAATACCATTAATGATTTTCTTGTATCATGTCTTGGAGTTGATGAAAAGATTGCATCAAAGGAAGCTGATGATTTAAAACATTACATAGGCAAGAATACACTTAGAAAGTTAAAAAGTTTTGTAAAAGAGAATAAAAATTAAGAATTGTAACAAAGAAGGGCAATGCAATAAAGAAACATAACCTTAAAAATTTATGATTTATGGCCGGTATATACATTTATTTATATACCGGTTTTCTTTTTATTTTCTTGTTAATACTTGTAAAATTCCTCTAAATATAATAATATATTATTATAGGGTTTTAATATTGTTTTTGTTTTAATATGAATACAATTTATGTTATAAGGAGGGTTTTGTTTGGGACAGGTAATTATTGAAGCTCATGGCTTATGTAAATATTATGGTGGGCGAACGATACTTCAGGATGTTAATATAAAGATAGAACGAGGAGATGCCATAGCACTTATTGGACATAATGGAACTGGTAAGAGTACCATGTTAAGAATGTTAAGTGGATTATCATCACCCTCTTCTGGAAGAATATTAAGATCTCCTGATTTGAAGTTTGCGTTTATTCCGGAGAATTTTCCAAAACTTTCAATGACAGTTGATAAGTATATAGAACATGCAGGACAGATTGAGGGACTTACGAAAAAAGAAGTTCATGAGATTGCAGATGAATTGTACAGAATGTTTTATATGGAAGATATGGTTGATATTCCTATTAAGCATTTATCTAAAGGAACTATTCAGAAGGTAGCAGTTGTTCAGGCACTTTTGACACAGCCTAATGTTATACTTCTTGATGAACCTCTTGCTGGACAGGATATTAAGTCACAGAAGAATTTTATGAAGATTATAAAGGATATGAATGATAATGGAGTTACGGTTGTAATGTCATGTCATGAGGTATTCCTTGTTAATCAGCTTGCCAAGTCTGCATACGAGATTAAGAATAAGACTATGGTTGCAATCCCTGTTAAGAGAAAGCAGTATACTCAGGAGTCTACTCTTGATGCCATGCTTTTTGATAAGGGTTCTGGTTTATCTAATGTTAGCCCGGAGGTTTTACAATGGGTACAGCATAGTACAGAGAATGATGATGTTATTCAGCTTATTATTAATAGAGAGAAGAGTAATGAAGTACTGAGAATAATGTTACGTGATGGTTTTGAATTAAGAGGTATGAAAGGGGTATAGTGTATTATGAAAGCTTTAATAAAATATCATGCAAGTGCATATGTAACCTCTGCCAAGTTTGTTATGCCTTTATTAGTATATTTTTTATTCCTTGTAGGTTTTTATGGAAACTCACCTAAAATGGTTGTAACAAGTTTTTCTTTGTCAGCAGCTGTGTTGTACATTATAATGGTATGGGCCGGATTTGTATTTAGTGACAGTGAAGAAGCAATTGCAGAGCAGATTCTTATTCTGAAGGCTAAGAAGATATCTACATATTATATAAGTAAGATTGTATTTTTATTTGTATTTAGCTGTTTTATGAGTTTTATAGGAATTATTGCACCAGCGTTATTCAATGTTATTTTTAAAGTGTCAGGAAAGACTTTGTTTTACAAGCCACAAGATGGAAAACTTGAAGGATTGACTGTAGCATCAATTCTTATAGGTTTTTTAATACATGTTCTTGCTGGATTTTTAGGAGGAACTGTTGGTTTTGCTTTCCATCCTAGAATTTTCAGAAACAGAAAAGTAACTGTAATAGTTGCTATGCTTGTAGGATTTATGGGGTTTGTAAAAGGTGCATTAATGGTTGATTTCAAGATGGCAAAGTTTTTTGTGTGGATATTCCCACCTATGTATGATTTGGTTAAGTCGGCTGATAATCCAGAAGTAACGAATGTTTTTCCTATTGGGGATATGATTGTACCGCTATTGGTAGTAGTGGTATATTCGGTTGTTTTATCAGCATTATGTGTATTTGCTGTTAAGAAGAAAGGCTTTTAAGTTATTGATAATAATATTAATAAAATAAAAGCCTTTCTTCTTAACAGCAAATACACATAATGCTGATAAAACAACCGAATATACCACTACTACCAATAGCGGTACAATCA
>JAILNW010000376.1 GCA_024691145.1 Lachnospiraceae bacterium | reverse complement strand
GAAAGAACAGGATGTTCTTAATGGTGTTGTGGAAGAAGTTCCAGATGATGGCTTAATGGATTATGAGACAGTTATGAAAGAATTAAATGAATCACATAAACGTGATAAAGAATATAATGAATAGTTAGAAGAAGTTTGAATTATAAATGAAAGTGAGGATTTGAATGAGCAATAGAAAACTTCCACTTAGACAGTGTACAGGATGCGGAGAGATGAAAGACAAAAGAACAATGATAAGAGTTATAAAAACTATTCATTATATTCTTTATCACGTTTATGTGATTCATTTAATTCTTTCATAACTGTCTCATAATCCATTAAGCCATCATCTGGAACTTCTTCCACAACACCATTAAGAACATCCTGTTCTTTCTTTGCCTGAGCCTTCTTAAATTCCATAGCCTGTGTTTCACTCTTTATATCAATCTTATATCCTGTAAGTTTTGCTGCAAGTCTTGCATTCTGACCTTCACGACCAATTGCAAGTGATAACTGATAATCAGGAACAACAACCTTCGCACTCTTTTCTGTAGGTGAAACTTCAACAGATACTACCTTTGAAGGGCTAAGTGCGTTCTCAATAAGTTTTGCAGGATCTTCACTCCAGTTAATGATATCAATCTTCTCATCATGTAACTCATTAACTACTGCATTAACTCTCTGTCCGTTCATTCCTACACATGCTCCAACCGGATCAACGTCAGGATCATTAGAATAAACTGCCATCTTTGTTCTTGAACCTGCTTCTCTTGCAATGCTCTTTATCTCAACTATACCATCTTTAACTTCTGTTACTTCAGTTTCAAATAATCGCTTAACAAGATCTGGATGGCTTCTTGATACTGTTAACTTTGGTCCCTTTTTGTCCTTAACTTCTACTACATATAATTTAATTCTGTCATTCTGTTTGAATACTTCGCCCTTTACCTGTTCAGATTCAGCAAGTACTGTATCGACTTTTCCAAGATTTATGCTGATGTTTTTACCGTTATATCTTTGTACTATACCAGTTACGATATCTTTTTCTTTTCCATAGTACTGATTATATAATACTTTTCTTTCTTCTTCTCTTATCTTCTGTACAACAACCTGCTTTGCTTTCTGTGCTGCTATACGTCCAAAGTTCTTAGGTGTTACTTCAATCTCTACAGTGTCACCAACTTCATATTTTGAATATAATAACTGTGCTTCCACTAAACTAATCTCAAGTACCGGATCCTCTACTACATCTACTATCTTCTTTTCAGCTACAACCTTAACATCGCCATTCTTTCTGTTAATAGTAACTTTAATGTTGTCTGATTTTCCTAAATGATTCTTGCAGGCAGCATGAAGAGAATCTTCTATCGCTTTTAAAAGTATCTCCTTGCTTATGCCCTTTTCTTTTTCAATCTGGTCTAATGCCTGAATTAATTCGCTGTTAGCACCCATATTTATTTCCTCCTAATATTATTCATATTCTTATATTTATATTCATACTTAGTTCCTAAAAATCAAATGTTAATCTTATTAATGCTATATCTTTTCTGTTAAATTCCATAACAGTTTCTTCGTCTATTCTTATATAAACCTTCTCAGTATCGTAATTTTCAAGAAGTCCCACGAATTCCTTCTGCTTATTAAGTGGTTTGTAAAGTTTGAGTTCCACTTCTTCTCCTATACTTCTTGCAAAGTCCTTATCCTTCTTCAGAGGTCTGCCAAGTCCAGGAGAACTTACTTCTAATATATATGCATCAGGAATAAAATCTTTCTCATCAAGTTTATCACTTAATATACGGCTTACTTTCTCACAATCATCAATTGTTATTCCGCCTTCTTTATCTATGTAAGCTCTTAAGAAATAATTTCCTCCTTCTCTTACATACTCAACATCAACCAGTTCAAAGTTGAATTCATCGACTATAGGCTTAAGAATCGCCTCAGTCTTCTGTTCATATTCTTCCTTTTTGGCCATATAAAACCTCTCTTTCATCAAAAATGCTATTACACAAACGTAAAGAGTGAACTTTCGTCCACTCTTAAATAATTACAATATCCACTTTTTAACCATACCACAAATGGCAACATTTGTCAACAGTCTTTTTAATTTTTTTTAAAATCTAAAGTCTCTGTCACCATCAGCAATCTTAACAAGTCTTTCACGAACTATTTCTTTTACGCTGTCTTTTGGAATATTATTGATTTCCTTAAGTATCATCTCTTCACCAATCTTCTTAGTATCTTCTGATGCATAATCCATAAGGAATTCCTTAAGTGTCATAAGTGCATTAGGATGGCAGCAATTCTGTATCTGTCCTGATTTACACAAAGACATGAATCTGTCTCCTGTTCTTCCTTCTCTGTAACATGCTGTACAGAATGAAGGTATATAATCTGCTCTCATAAGCCAGTTAACTACTTCATCTAATGTACGGTTATCAGATACATCAAACTGCTCAGTATCATGTGGTCTTTCTTCTTCACAATATCCACCTACTGAAGTTCTTGAACCACCGCTTATCTGGCTTACACCAAGACGAATAATCTTCTCACGAACTTCCGGAGTTTCACGAGTTGATATAATCATTCCTGTATAAGGAACAGCTATTCTTATACATGCTGCTATCTTACAGAACATATCATCACTTAGTGAATTATCAAATTCTGTAGGATCGATATCATCTGCATGTTTTACTCTTGGAACGCTGATTGTATGTGGTCCAACACCATGAACTGCCTCTAAGTGTTCTGCATGCATTAATAATCCTGCAAATTCATACTGATAGTTATCAAGTCCGAATAAAACTCCGATTCCTACATCATCAATTCCACCTTCCATGGCTCTGTCCATGGCCTCTGTATGATAATTATAATCATGCTTTGGTCCAGTTGGATGAAGTACTTCGTAATTCTTCTTATTATAAGTTTCCTGGAATAATATGTATGTTCCAATTCCTGCATCTTTAAGTTTTTTATAATTTTCAACTGTTGTAGCTGCTATATTTACATTAACTCTTCTTATGGCACCATTCTTATGCTTAATTGAGTAAATAGTCTTAATACAGTCAAGTATGTACTCAATTGGGTTATTAACAGGATCTTCTCCTGCCTCAATTGCAAGACGCTTATGTCCCATATCCTGAAGTGCTACTACTTCCTTTGCAACCTCTTCCTGAGTAAGTTTCTTTCTAGGTATGTGTTTATTCTTAGCGTGGTATGGACAGTAAAGACATCCATTTACACAATAGTTTGAAAGATAAAGTGGTGCAAATAATACTATTCTGTTGCCATAAAAATCTTTCTTTATCTGTTCTGCAAGGTCATATATCTCTTTAACCTTTTCTTCATTATCACATGCAAGTAAAACACTTGCTTCTCTATGGTTAAGACCTTTTCTTAACTTTGCTTTTTCAATAATCTTGTCGATTAACTCCATATCATCCTTATGTTCCTGTGCATAGGCGATAGTTTCATTAATCTCCCCATCATTAATAAATTCATCTGCAATAAGAGACTTAGCATTGTACTCCATCGTATTTCCTCCATTCATTATTTATTACTAAAGGCTGCTTTAGATGATATGCCATCTAATCTGCCAATCTTTCCACATAGTGTATTAATCTCATTCTGCGGTGCGTCTATTACAACTGTTATGCAGTGTATGTTCTTCTTCTCGTATGGTATTCCCATTCTTCCTATTATATAGCTTCCATACAGAGATAAGATTTCATTCAGTTTTGGTACACTGTTGCTGTTCTCAATTATTATACCTATAACAGCAACCCTGCTATCATTATTCTCCACTCTAACACCGTCCTTTCAAAAAAAGAAAAAGCCACGCAAAAGCGCAGCATCATCCCGTAAATAAAACAAAATATAGCACGCTTTTGGTCAGATAAATCTTTCCATCAGAGTACTTATATCTTATCATTTCGTTATTTTATTTTCAATGATTTTAAAAGATGTTTTCAAAAAAGGACATTAAAAAATCCATCGGTCCTTAAACCAACGGATTTTTTATAACTATAACTCAACCTGGGCTTTTAATCTTGTCTCTTACTGAATGTATTGTTCTACAATACCCACAATCTGGTCGTCAGAAAATGATATATGAAAACAGCGCAAACGTTTATTATCATTTTCTATGCTTTTTTTCAGTCCTTCAATGTCAGTCTTAACATACTTTTCGCAATTCTCATCAAGCAAGTACGAAAAAGTATTGTTATTTAGTTTATATAAAATACTCTCCTTTGTACTGTCATATAATTCATATGCTCCCTCTGGCTCATATGAATCAGTTAAAACTCCAGTTTCTTTAAGTCTTTTTGTATCATTTACATCAATCATTTCAACTGGATTGACTGTAAATGATACAAAAAGACTTAAAGAAACTGGAGTTTTAACTGATTCATATGAGCCAGAGGG
>JAILNW010000327.1 GCA_024691145.1 Lachnospiraceae bacterium | reverse complement strand
ACAATCGTACAATTGCAAGTCATTATTGTGTTAATAATTAATTATTATATATATATTCTTTTTAATTATTACTTTGATTTATGCATTTTCAACAAAAAAACAGGAATAATATTTACAATTATTCCCATTTACTATGCATATTTATAAATTTATTAGTTTTCATTAACTTTTTTAACAGAAATTTTGTATTTACAGTTTTGTTGTCCACTGTTCGCAATCAATTACCCTGTTTACAACATCATTATAAAAATCAGGTTCATGGCAGATTAACACGACACTTCCCTTATAAGCCTTTAATGCTCTTTTTAATTCATCCTTTGCATCTACGTCAAGATGGTTAGTAGGCTCGTCAAGCAGAAGAACATTAGTTTCCCTGTTTATAAGCTTGCACAGTCTTACCTTAGCCTGTTCTCCACCACTAAGGACTCTTACAAGACTTTCTATATGCTTGGTCATAAGACCACACTTTGCAAGAGCTGAACGAACCTGATACTGTGTATATGAAGGGAATTCATTCCATATTTCCTGAATACATGTAACATTATCCTCATACTTTTTCTCCTGTTCAAAGTAACCTGTATAAAGATAATCACCAAGCATAACACTTCCGCTAAGAGGCTCAATCTCACCAATAATACTTCTAAGAAGAGTTGTCTTTCCGATACCATTGGCACCAACAAAGGCAATCTTCTCTCCTCTTTCCATGGTAAGAGTTATAGGTTTTGATAAAGGTTCATCATATCCGATAACAAGATCCTTTGTCTGGAATATATACTTTCCTGCTGCACGTGCTTCTTTAAAATTAAATTCTGGCTTTGGCTTATCCTTTGCAAGTTCAATAACATCCATGTTATCAAGTTTCTTCTGTCTTGACATAGCCATATTACGTGTAGCAACACGTGCCTTATTACGTGCGACGAAATCCTTAAGGTCAGCAATTTCCTGCTGCTGTCTCTTATAAGCAGCCTCCATCTGTGCTTTTTTAACCTCATAGACCTCCATGAATTTATCATAATCACCCACATAACGAGTAATCTTTGCATTCTCAACATGATATATAAGATTAATAACACTATTTAAAAATGGTATATCATGGGATATAAGTATAAATGCATTCTCATATTCATTAAGATATCTCTTAAGCCATTCAATATGACCCTCATCAAGATAGTTTGTAGGCTCATCAAGAAGAAGTATATCTGGCTTTTCAAGTAACAGTTTTCCAAGTAGTACCTTTGTTCTCTGACCACCACTAAGTTCTGTTACATCTCTTTCAAGTCCGATTTCATCAAGACCAAGTGCATGAGCAACCTCATCGACTTTAATATCTACAATATAAAAATCATGTGAGTCAAGCATATCCTGAATTTCTCCAAGTTCAGCCATCATCTCATCAAGTTCACTTTCAGAAGCCTCTGACATATGGTCGCAAATTTCATTCATTCTGGCTTCCTTTTCAAATAAAAAGCCAAAGGCAGACTTAAGTACATCCCTTATTGTCTGTCCCTTCTCAAGAACAGTATGCTGGTCTAAGTAACCAACTCTTACATTCTTCGCCCACTCAATTTTACCCTCATCAGGCATCAGTTTTCCTGTTACTATATTCATGAATGTTGACTTACCCTCGCCATTAGCTCCAACAAATCCAACATGCTCACCCTTAAGAAGCCTGAAGGATACATCATCAAAAATCGCTCTTTCTCCAAAACCATGTGTTAGATTCTCAACATTTAAAATCATCTTTAATTCCTCCACTCATATATAAAAAATTAAATTTTACTGTTCTGATTTGTATTTAAACCTATATTTTCCTTTACCTCTGCCTTGTACAGGAACAACAACATCTATATTCCCTCTCACACCACAATATCATATTCCTTTAATATCTCAACAATATCATTCTTATACTCATCATTTAAAAGAATGGCATTTTTAATATTATTCTTGCTTTCCTCAATTACATTTGTATTATAATCCATTCTCTTCTTCAGCTTCTTATATCTTACATTCAGCTTGTCAACAATCTCCTCCATCTCTTCCTTGTTAACAATGGCTGAAAACTGGCTTTTCCAGACCTCTGAATCTTCAACTTCGATACGGACAAGTTCCTTAATCAGCTTGTCCTCGTAAATATCATACATCTGGGCATTATCATCATGCTTTTTTATGATTTCCTTTTCCTTAATGAACTTTTCCCAAAGACTCTTTAATTCTTTAGAGCCAGTTACATCATACTTGCTTCGCATATACTCAACAAGATTAAAACTGTTAAAATACTTAATCTTTGTCTTATTAAACAAAGAAATCAGCTTATTCATTTTTCTCATATTAAGCTCAAGCTTATATTCATTACGCTTTGACACAAGTACTATGTATAATACACAGGTTACAAGCACAAAGGTAGTAATGGCAAGAGGTATATTCATATTAACATGCTTTGAAAAATACATACCACCGATAATTAGATAAATAATAGCCATAACTGCAGCAACAAGTTTAGAGAAAAACTTTAAGAATTTCTGGTACATTATAATATTGCTTCTCTCACTCTTTATAACCTCACGCTCA
Organism: Lachnospiraceae bacterium; assembly: GCA_024691145.1. Lineage (GTDB taxonomy): Bacteria > Bacillota > Clostridia > Lachnospirales > Lachnospiraceae > JAILNW01. Next base: position 807 of record JAILNW010000327.1, on the reverse strand, counting down.
CCTTCAAGCTTGCTAAGATCAGACTTTACAATATTACAATCCTTCTCATACTTCTCCAGTTTTTCAATCTCATCCACCATAATATCCTCATTTTTACGGATAAGGGCATACTGATTCGCCTTCATCTTAGGCTGTTTTCTATTTCTGAACTTCTCATCCTCTTTAGTTATCACAACAAGCTGCTTTGCAGCATCCACAATCTTCTTTCTCTGCGGTTTTTCTGCAAATCTGATTTTCTGAATATCGTTTATGTAAGAACATACGATTTTATATTCCGAAACCACCTCATCAAGTTCAAGATTTGCAGCAATAATCTGCTCGCAGTTATCCCTAAGCCACTTTTTCTTATTCTCTCTTCCCTCTTCATCCTCATACTTTGTAATAATGATATCTTCGGCATCATAAGGCACCTTTTCAGTATCATTTTTCTTTTTAAAACTGTCAAATAAGCGTTTAAATATACCCATACTAACCTCTTTTCATCAGTTATTAAAAGATAAACTTGCTCTCTTTGTCTTATAATCTCTCTTCCACTGCAATATTAACCTGTCAATGGAATCATAATATTCATTAATTCTGCCTTCATTTTTAAGATAATCAAGTCTTTCTAGCATAACATATCTTGCCTGTTCCTTTGCTTCTTCGCTTCGTTCAATAAATGTAGCTGCAATATCTGCAATAAACTCAGGTTTAACAGAATAATTAGTCATTTCCTTTTCAAAAAGCTCATCATTTTTGTCTAACTTCAAAGTATAAAAATACTGTTTAAGAGATTCAATATTATTATTCTTCTTATATGCTTCTTTA
>JAILNW010000286.1 GCA_024691145.1 Lachnospiraceae bacterium | reverse complement strand
GATTATTGTTCCTTCTTTTTCTAAAGGTGAGCAGGATTTCATAAATCTATTAAGTAATTATATTAAATATGATACTACAGTAGTTTGGGGAAATTGTTGCGGTGCGATAAAAAGTCCACAAAAAGGTATAGGTGGATGTGCTATTGCCGGAAGTTGTTGTATTGAATTGTTTGGAGACGTTTGTAAATGTAACAATAATTGTAAAAATATTGGAGCATGTATTTTTACGATTGATTTACCAATTGGTCAACCTGTAATTAAGTTAAAGGGGCAAAATACAAATAAAAGTGTTAAACACCATATTAAAACTAATATATAATAATTAGCTTTGTAGAAAGAGTAAAAAAAATGAGCGAAAAAGAAGTAAATAAATGGAATAACCCAGATTTTGATTTGTTAGAGAGTTTTCGAAGAAAGGAATGGGAACATATACGGGAGTATGTTCAAAATAATAAAATTTTAAGTTGGTCAGAGCTTAATGAAAATAATCCAGATGAAAGTTTAAGAATAATGGAGTTTGAAAATTCACTTCTGAAGGAATTTATTGATGATCTTTTAGGCGATGATGAGTTATATAAAATAGTATTTGAAATTGGCAATCTACAAGGTTGTGTCCAAACAGTAGCGAAGTTACTATCAGATAAATTGAAAGAGGATTATGTTTCAGAACAGATTGATAAATGCTATTCTTCTATTAAGAATCTGGATTTAATAATTGAGCAAATTGATATGAAAGGGGGGCTGACGCATACTGAATTAGGGCATAGAACAGAAATTAAACTCTCTACGTTAACTGAATGTATGAAGAAAATCTTGAAAACCAATCTTGTTGAATCAAGACGATCAGGTAAGTGTAAGATTTATTTTTTAACGGAATATGGGATGAAATATGCTAAGAAATTACGGAGAGAAAAGGAAAAACTAAATCTAAATATTCATAATAAGTATAATGCGATTTATGAAACGAATGATATTTTTGAGATTGAAATATACAATAAAAACAGTAATGCAAAATTAGAATCAAAATATAATATTGGTGAGTGGTTTGGGAACATTGCAATTGGAAGACCACAATATAATAATTATTCTGATTATGCTATTTATCCATTGACTAATATGGACAATTCATTTTTTAGCGGAGAGAGTTTAGATGAAGTAAGTATGAAACTAAAACAGACACGTTCAGATGGCGTTAAGAGAATGGAGAATAAATATGATTACTGTTAAGGAATATTTAGATAATAAAGAGTTAAGCAGTATAGATATTACTACAAAAATATATCGAGAGTTTTTGGCTCCCGATTTAGTTACTGGAATAAAGAATTTTAGGGAAGTTATTTTTTATTTATTTAATTGGGATTATAGTAGGGCAGTTAAGCCTTCAGATGAAGAACTTAATTATTTGGCTATTATTGATAAGAAATATCATGATTTAATGCAGCAAATAGTATACGCTCTAGCTAAAAATAATCCAGAAGAAGAAGCTTTTTACATTGAACTATATAAACTTCTATTTACAGGAGAACTTTTTCCAAAATCAGAAAAAGATAGGGGAATTCTTTTGTTTATCTTAGTAAAAGCAATAAAAGGGGTAAAGTATTATAAAGCTGAGAATGTTGTTAGGCTTGATGAAAAGGAATTTGACGATATAGTTGCTAACATTATGGGCAATATAGATAGAGCATTATCTATGATTGATAATCGTTTTGATACAAAAAGTGAAATGGCTTCACAGTTGTGTCAAATAGCAGATAAACTCGATTCAGAAAAAGAAAAGGTTGTATTTTGGGGGGTTGTTATTGGAGAAGCGCGGAAATTGAAAGAGAACTCATAAATAAAACACTTATGATATTTTTTTAATAGATTAAATATAAATCGGAATTTCTTTCTTTTTGATTCTTCCCTTCTTTCAAATGAATTATACAGCTACTTTTATTTGACGCACGTCAAAAATCATGCTACAATATATTAGCATATTTGACGCGCGTCGAATTTTATTTGGAGGAAAAACGATGGCGGATTCCAAGATCATACTTGAAAAACAGGACCTGACCTACCTTAATTGGTCGCATATACGCAGTTCGAGCGGAACAGCGGGAACATTTCCTAAGGCGGAATCTGTAATCGGAGGAAAGAAAAAGTACTACAAGCTGTCGAATTTTGATCCGCTGCATGGTGTGACGGGGCATGAGTGTGTAAATGAGCTGATAGTTGACCGGCTGCTTAATGTTCTTGGAGTTGAGCACATTCACTATGACCTGATCAACGCTGTCATTGAGATAGATGGGCAGGAATATGCGACCTTTTT
>JAILNW010000217.1 GCA_024691145.1 Lachnospiraceae bacterium | reverse complement strand
TCTGTCTGTTATGACAACGTACTTTCTTTTGATAATATACTGTTCCATCAGATACTGCTTTCGGATTACCGCTAATACATCTTGCATCTATATAATGTTCTTTAGGCAAATTGTTTTCTATTCGGGTATTTTTTGTTATATTTCTTCCGTATTTGTATTAATTCTGACTACTCACCTTGTGGTACATCTTTATTAAGGCTTTTGTTGCGGTAATTCAAATTTGTACGAAGTGTATATCCCTGTTCTTCCCAGAAAGCATTTGCCGGATCATTATCTTTAAAGACTAATCCGAATATTTTTGTTATGCCTTCCTCCTGCAGTGCATCTTCTGCATTCTGAACAAGTATATGGGCTATTCCATGGCGGCGATAATCCGGATGAACACATAAATGATGAACAATCCCACGTCTTCCATCATGTCCAGTAAGTATTACTCCAACTATCTTATTATCACCATCACCATCATTATCTATGTATGCTAAAAAACAAGTATTGGGATTACGTTTTAGATATTTCGCAATTCCTTCTCTTGTATCATCTACCGGATTCATAGCACGTCTTGACTGCTCAGTGCTGTTCCATAGTTCAAAAATCCCATCATAATCTTCTATATTAACAAGTCTAATTTTTATATCCATAATAATTCTCCTCTATAACTTCCAATCTGTTTGTTTCTATCTATTAAGATAATTTAACACCTTTTAAAATTTGTCTTTTACTTTGAATATGGTTTTGGTATCTTTATTTCAGTAATTAACGTAGATTTATCTACAATTTCTTCTTAAAGCAAATAATTCTATTGGCTTCCTCAAATCCCATAGCCATATGAAATTTGAAGCTGTTATGATTATCAAGTTCGCAATCACTTGCAAACTCCGTACAACCGTTTTCTTTTGCCCATTTTTCACATTCTGCCAGTAGTTTTTTAGCATAACCTTTTTTACGATATTCTTCTAATACATATATACCTTCTAGGTATCCTACTGGTGAACTGTGCGTTCCTTCTACATAATCATGACGTAACTGACATTGCGCAAATGCAATTGGACGGTTATCAATGTATTTAATAAAAAAGGCTGCATCTTTTCTTTTAATCAAATCACTGAACTTTTCCGTAAGTCTGTCAGAATCATTATTCGACCACATCTGTAATGCCAATGCTACAAGAACACCAACGTCTTCTATATTTACTCTTTTAATCATTTTATAATCTTATCCTCCATTTTAACATTCTTCAAATATCCCATTGCTATCTCAAGTCCCTTTACAGGAACACAGAATTTCTTATTATGGGCTATACATTCCTTGTAAGTTTCTTCAAGGTCAAACCATTCAACACAATCCAGCTCTTCTTCTTGCACAATTACCTTTTCAATATCCACATTTTCCAAGTATACATATACAAAAGCTATCTCATTATCCTTAAACATTTTATTATGAAATTCTTTCTCATACTTTATATGAAATGTTCCTGCAAATTCAAGTTGTTCTGGTTCTGCCAGAATGCCAAGTTCTTCACTAAGCTCCCTTATTGCTGATTCTAATGGTTCATTACCAGCCTGTATATGCCCTGCTGATGATGTATCATATCTGCCTGGAAATGAATCCTTTGTCATTGCTCTCTTCTGCAGAAGCACCTGCCACCTTTCTTCAACCTTCCTTGCAATCCAAACATGTGCTGTTCTATGTCTTATGCCATCTTTATGTGCAATACTTCTCTCTACTGTTTCGCCAGTAGGATTTCCAAGTTCATCTACTATATCTATTAACTCCATTTAGTTATATCTCCATTTCTTTTGCTATAAAACTCTTCTCCTGTATCTAAGCATATTGCTGCTTATCAGGATAATAATTTATCTCCTTTGCAAGGGATTGTTACCTCGCATGCATAGTCATGTTCATAGGCTTCTTCTGTTCCACGTACTCTCCAAAATTGAATAATATGCCATATCTACAATTCCATGCTTATTCCTTGCACTTTGTCTTAACGTTCCTTCATATGTCATACCAGCCTTCTGCATTACACGGCCAGAATTAGAATTACTTACGTCATGCCTTGCATATATTCGGTTTGCTCCAACCTGGTTAAATAAGAAATCAACTATTTTTTTCGCTGCTTCTGCAATATATCCATATCCCCAATATTTTCTTCCTAATACCCATCCAAGTTCCAAGCTTTCTATATCATCTATAATTTTTACAACAGAAATGTTACCAATTAATTCCTGCGTTTCTTTTAATTCAATACCCCATTCGTAAAAAGCTAAATTATTATATCCTTGTACGCAATACTCCATATACATACGTGAATCATCTACACTCTGGTGTGTTAACCATGTCAGGTATCTTGTAACTTCATCATCTGAAGCCCAATTATTAAATACTGAATCAGCATCATCTAACGTAAATCTCCGTAAAATTAATCTTTCTGTTTCTAACTGTATAGTACCAATATGATTCATCTTATTCTCCTTATCCATTGCTATAAAACTCTTCTCTTGTATTTAAGCATATTGCCGCAAGAATTCATAATATTTCGTATCCATTCTTGCTGCAATCAATTTGTAGTTTTCTGAATTAAAATAAGTCTCAAAAAAATATTTTGCATCATCAAATCTTAAAAATCTTCCATCACTGAAAAAACGATTATTATTAAATAACCTATTAATTTCTTCACTCATTTTTATATAATCATCTATACACTTAAAATTTTTTTCAATATAATCCTTATTATCTCCGTTTGGTTTCCAACCATTACTTAATACAATTTGTGGTTCATGTGAACACAAACAATCACTCACAGATATTATAGTATCAGATAGAATATTTAAGCATTTAGGACATTCTTGACATCTGCATATATAATATCCAATACAAAAACATTGATTTACCATATATTTCCCTGTCTATCCTTTCTTTTTCAATCCCTACATAAATTCTCCACTTGTATTTTCAATAAAATAAGAAAGGTCTTTGATTACACTGACCATTTCTCCACTTTGATATAGTGCCATAATTCCCTCTCGATTCATCCACTTAGCCTCAGCAACTTCATCAGTTAAAGCTTCTGATAGTATAATTGGACCATCATATGAAAATAAATAAATATCATTTATATCATTAACTCTTTTATCACCAACATAATCACGAACCTGTGTTAATACTTTTCTGCCATTTTCAGGGCAAAGGACAACTCCAACTTCTTCCTTAACTTCACGAATTGCAGCTGCAAGGCTTTCCTCACCTTTCAAAACACCGCCACCAACACATTCCCACTTAAGAGGAAATGTCTTTTTCTTCGGACTTCTCCTTGTCATCAAGTATTGTCCCTTAGAATTACGAAGCCATATATGAACAACAAGATGATAGCCATTTTCCGGCAACTCTGTTCCACGAATGTGCTCCCCTATTATTTCGTTATCTAAATTATATAAATCCCATATTTCCATTATTATTGACCCTCCAATCTCTTTTTCAAAAATTCTGCCACAGCATCCTCTTCATTGTTTCCAATTATTCCAGTTGCAATTTTTTTAAGTTCATCCAGTGCGTTGCCTACAGCATAGCACTCATCCGCAACCTTAAACATTGAAATATCATTAAGTCCATCACCAAATACAACTAATTTATCATATCCGAACTGTTCTTGTACTTTCTTTATAGTTTTAGCCTTTGTACAATTCTTAGGACATATTTCTAACCAGTATTCATCCTTATAGGTATCCTTTTGAAATAAACTTTCCCACTTAGTATAGTCCTTTACACGCTCATATAGCACTGCAATTTCTTCCTTTGGTCCTATAAGAGTAATATATCCAGGGTCTCCACAGAAAAGTTCAGATAAATTTGCTACTGGTCTTACTGTTGGATTATTTTCATAGTAATCCAGATATCCCTGCAATTCCGTTGAATGACTGACGTCAACGTATAAGCGATGCATTTCTTCACCAATGAAACATGACACAAAACCATATCTAGGAAGTTCAGGAAGCAGTTCCTTTAAAAGGCTCACTTCACTATCCTTAAAAACAGCTTTTTCTAAATGTTTACCTGTTGCATTATCCGCAAGCACAGCTCCATTTCTAGTAATCGCTGGAAGTTTCAATCTAAGTTCTCCAGTTATTGCTATAGCACTTTCAATGGACCTTGCAGTAGCATAAGTAAATGCCATCCCCTTCTCAACAAGATCATTTATTATTTGAACTGTATGTTGTGACAGTGTCTCATCATTTTTCATTAAAGTACCATCCAAATCTGTTACATAAAGAGTTCTCCCC
>JAILNW010000151.1 GCA_024691145.1 Lachnospiraceae bacterium | reverse complement strand
TTTGCTTTGTCAACACCTTTTTCTGATTTTTTAAGGATTATCTCATCTCCCGATGTATCCTTTTTAGCCATTACCTTGTGCCGACTTTTATTATTATACACACCTCGATGATGATTGTCAACACCTATTTTTAACTTTTTTAAAAAAGTTTTTTATTATTTTCCCCCATGAAAAATGAGCTATTTTTATAATATAAAGTTTGCAAAATAGTTGTACCTTATAAGCCTGATATTTATTACAGCATAGTATTCTCCGTCTCCACCTTAATAGTAACATCATGAGCAGGCATTATAAATGATAATTCAAAGCCTTTTTCATGACTGTAATCAGTTGTAATGGCACATCCATCTACATAGAAATTGTATCTTGTATCTGTAGCTACAAATCCATAGTATATAGTAACCAGTTCTCCATCTTTATATTCTTCTTTAACATTTGCAAAAAACTCTGCACCGAGTAACTTATACATTTGCTCCATAATAAACACTCCTCCATAATAATTAAAAAAGGAGGACTTTTATAGTCCTCCATAATAAGTATCCCATACTAGCATCTCTAAACATTCTTCCCAGCCAATGAATCTGTCACGGTCTAAATCAAACATTTGTTTCTCAGGCGACATCTGGTTTTGTCTGAAACACTCAGAAAAAGACTCAAACGTCTCACTCTTTTGCCCATTCTCAATCACCAAGTACATATTCAATTCCCCCTTTAAAAAACATACCTTACAATATAATTATACTATTAATTTATAGGAAATGTCAATGAAAATCAGCGGAATCCATAATATGTAAATATCTGGTTGACTATGGTAATTTTTCTTCTTATAATTAAAATATAAACAAAACGTACATTATCCACTTTGGGAGGGTTTATTATGCATATAAAAGAACACTTAATTAATTATATAAATAAGCTAAAAAATGATAGTGATCTTATGTTTGAACACTTAATTATATGTCTTATGTATTCCTATCCCATGCTGTTCTTTTTTGGACTTCTTATAGGCCAGTACTATTTTGCACAGGATTTTCCTTTGCTGTTTGTATTTATCATATCTTCACTTTACTTTATAATAAATCTTATAAAAGGTAAAAAGTTTAATCTTACAATTATAGATATATGCTGTGGATTAATGATTGTATTTATTACACTTTCCACTATATTTTCACAGGACATAAAACAAACCATATACGGATACATATATGAAGGTGAGCCATTTACACATATTATGACATACTATATGCTTGTTGTAATAGGGCTTCATCTTAAGAAAGAAAATAAAATACGAATTCTAAAGAGCTTTTTTATACTGTCACTTATTGAAATGGCAGTTGCACTAATACAGCATACTGGAGTATGGATATTTGAATGTGACGAAAGATCAAAATCAATGCTGCAAAATGGGATTGCAGTTGGATTTACAGTAAATCAGAATTACTTTTCATACCTGATGGTAATAATCAATGCAGTTATAATTGGCATTTTCCTTATTAGCGAAACAAAAAACAAGAAAAAACAGGCAGCACTATATATACTTACACTTATATCATTCTTCTGCCTTATGATTACATCCTCACGAAGTGCCTGGCTTGGAGTAGCCTTCACACATGCTTTTTTAGCTTTAATATGCATCTTAAAGCATAAAAATGGGTTTAAGATAACAATAGATAAATATATAAAAGAAGGCCTTATTATACTTGGGATGATACTTGTTGTTACAGGAATGTACGTAACCCATGATTCCTGCTTAACTTCTGAAATTTCTGAATCAAAAAATGATAATAAACTTATAGAAGAAAATGATAACATTGACCGTTTTGGATCAGGACGTGGACACATATGGAAAATGGGCATAAAAACCATACCAGACCACTGGCTTTTTGGAACAGGCACTGATAATTACAGACATGCATTTGTGGGAGATAGTGAATTTGAAGCCCAGCCAGGATTATTTATATATAACATGGCACACTGCGAACCATTGCATAACCTTGTAACCTTAGGTGTATTTGCATTTATCACTTACATGACAATTGTAACAACCTCACTGTTTAAAGGGCTTAAGAAGGTTATATCCGTAAAAAATGCACTTGGATTTATCATATTACTTGCCGCAAGTTCCTATTTCATACAATCCTTTGTAAGTAACAGCATATTGTCTACAGCCACATACTTCTGGATAATGCTGGGACTATTAAATTATAATACAGATTTTAAGATACTTGCTGTGTTATCAAAAGAGAAACTTGAGATAGTGAAAAAGGGGCAAAAATAAGGCTGGAGTTTTGCTCCAGCCTTATTTTGCATGTATTATCCAAACATTGGCACTTCATCAAATGCATTCCTGCCATACATTTTGTTATTATTTGCATCATAAATCATGCCATCATCAACTACAGGAAGATATCCTGTTTTTCCATCCTCACATTCAAACATAATCCAGTTAGTGCCAGAGTCTAATATATTTGGTGAAGAATATAATTCAAAGTTTTTCATTTTAACTGGATTCAAATTAGTACCTGCCTTTACCGTAAAACTTTCAGAACTA
>JAILNW010000211.1 GCA_024691145.1 Lachnospiraceae bacterium | reverse complement strand
CAAGGTGCTCTGATGCTATCTCATTAGCTGTATCAATTGCATCCTTTTCACTTTCAGCAACTAATATATATCCATAATTTTCAAGAGACTTTGTAATTATCTCTTTTCTTGATAATTCATTAGTAAACTTATCTACTTCTTCAGAAACCTTCTTAGCTAATTCCTCACTTGTTGTTACAAGAATAGCAGATGCAAGTTCATCATGTTCTGCCTGTGACAATAAATCAGCAGCCACATATCTTGGATTAGCTGTTTCATCAGCAAGTACAAGTATTTCACTAGGACCTGCAATTGAGTCAATACTTACGTGTCCATAAACAGCTTTTTTAGCAAGGGCAACATAAATATTACCAGGTCCGCAAATCTTATCTACCTTTTTAATGCTTTCTGTTCCATATGCCAATGCTCCTATAGCCTGAGCTCCACCTACTTTGTATATATCAGTAACACCTGCTTCTTTAGCAGCAACAAGTGTATTAGGATATACTTTTCCTGATGCGTCAGGAGGAGTTGTCATAACAATTCTTTCTACTCCTGCAACCTGTGCTGGAATAACATTCATAAGAACAGATGAAGGATATGCTGCCTTTCCGCCTGGAACATATACACCAACACTTTCAATTGCAGAAACCTTCTGTCCTAATATAACTCCGTCATTACGGCTTTCAAACCAGCTGTTCTGAAGCTGTCTTTCGTGAAAATCCTTTATATTCTTTATTGATTTTCTGATTACATCAAGTAATTCTTTATCAATAGCCTCATATGCTTCTTCAATTTCTTTATCTGTAACCTTTATATTATCTGCATTAATATCTGCTTTATCAAACTTCTTTGTATATTCAAATACCGCCTTGTCCTTATTAACTTTAACATCATTCAGAATAGCATTAACTGCATCAGAATATGTATCGTAATTATTCGGACTTCTTTTAAGCAAATTCTCAAGAATATTGCTTTTTGTCTCTTCTGTTAACTTTACAATTCTCATAACGTCCTCCATTTATTTTGCAAGTCCTGCACTTTTTAACATCTTAATGATTTCCTGAATTCTCTCCTGTTCCATCTTCATGCTTACCTGGTTAACAACCATTCTTGCTGATAATGGGCAAATTTCCTCAAGAACCTTAAGACCATTTTCCTTAAGTGTTGAACCTGTTTCAACTATATCTACAATAACCTCAGATAATCCTACAATAGGGGCAAGCTCAATTGAACCATTAAGCTTTATAATCTCTACTGTCTGATGTTTCTGATTATAGAAATAATCCTTCGCAATATTAGGATACTTAGTTGCAACCCTAATTAGTTCGCCATTGCTAAGATACTTTCTTGCACTTTCAGGTCCTGCAACACACATTCTGCACTTTCCTATCTCAAAATCAAGAACTTCATATAAATTACGTCCAGCTTCAAGTATTGTATCTTTTCCTACAACACCTATGTCTGCTGCACCATATTCAACATAAGTTGGCACATCTGTAGCTTTTGAAAGGAAAAACTTAAGTTTCAAATCTTCATTCACAAAGATTAACTTTCTTGAGTCCTTATCCTTCATCTCTTCACATGTTATGCCAATTTTTTCTAATATTTCTAAAGACTTATCTGCAAGTCTTCCTTTGGCTAACGCAAATGTTATATATCTCATATTTATTCTCCTTACATGTATTCATTAATATCATGCTGGATACTGTTTCCATTATCCATATCGATAGCTTTTATGTTCTCACTGTCATCAATAAAAAGCATATTGCTTATGTTGTTACGCTTTGCGAACAAATAATAATCATTTAATGTTTTTCTTGATGATTTTCTAAGAAGCTCAACATTAATTCCGTCACTTCTTAAATGATTAGCCATCTTTATGGCTTCTGTTCTAAATTCCATCTGGTATAGAATAAGAGTTGCTGTAACATCAGTTTCAACCTTTATATTCTGTCTCTGCATTGCAATAAGGAGCTGGTCAACGAGTATTACAAGTCCGATGGCTGTAGCATCCTTTCCGAACTGTGATAACAACTTATCATATCTTCCACCTGAAGCAATTGGCTCGCCTGTTCCAAATGTATATCCATTAAATACAATGCCTGTATAATATGAATATCTGTTAAGTTTTCCAAGATCAAATGATATGTACTTTCCAAATCCATATTCATTAAGAATTCTGTAAACCTTCTCTAATCTTTCCAAGGCTGCAACCGCTGTTTTATTCTCAGTAAGACCCTTTGCATACTCAAGTATCTCGAAGCTTCCAAATAAATTAGGAAGTTCAAGAATCTTTTCCTTCATATCTTCACTGATGTTTTTTGTAGATAATAACTGAGACGCTCCAAACATATTCTTATTTTCTACAAATATCTTAAATTCTTTGATTTCTTCTTCATCAAAACCAGTCTCTTCCATTAATCCATTGAAGAAATCAACATGGCCAACTTCTATCTGGAATTCTTTAAGTCCTGCTTTTAATAAACAATCTATGCAGATAGCTATCATCTCTGCGTCCGCATCTGACTTTTCATCATTAAATAATTCTGCACCTAACTGCGTATATTCTTTTAACTTTCCCTGATACTTATTATTATTTATAAAAGTTTCACCTGTATATGAAAGTCTGATTGGAAATAATTCATTTTTATAATACTTTGCCACACATCTGGCAATTGAAGGTGTTATATCAGGGCGTAATACAAGCATATTACCATCATGATCAAAGAAACGGAACATCTCTTTTTCATTAACGGATCCACGTTCTTCTTTAAATATGTCATAATACTCATACATTGGTGTCTGAATATCCTTAAAGCCATATAACTTTAAAACCTCCTGCATAGAGCCTAAAACCTTTTGCTTTACAAGACATTCTTCCTCATATATGTCTCTTACACCTTCCGGAGTATGAAGCAGTTTGTTATTCATACAATTCTTCCTTTCCTTATTACTGTCCTAACTCTCCCTTAGCTGATTCAATAGGTACAAGTTTTCCATGAACAGCATATCTTGCGTTCTTATATGTATAATCACATGTTGACAATGTGATTAAATAATCCTCAGCGCTAACTTCTACTTTGCTTTTAAAAGAAGACTTCTTCTTTACTTTTTTTATAAAATCTTCTTTACTTTCATCATCTGCAAAAGTCACTGTGTAGGCTTCAGAATCAAAATCCGTTACATATCCACTAAATACTTCTATTCTATAGTCCTTATCAGGAGTTACAATATAGATATATGGATGTGCCTCATAATAAGACTGGCTTTTATAATTACTTAATGAAGCGAACATGGAGCCATTATTCATATGATGACCATAAATCATAGTGTTATCATCTGTAAAATCACGGTTATTAATAGCATCCATAAATATACTTCCAGCCTTATTACTTTTTTTATTGAAAAGATGTTTGAGATAATAATCATTATCCTCTCCCTGGACAATTGGATAATTTATGGCAGTATCATAACTGTAAATCCATCCAATAATATCCTCGTTTACATCCTTTAGTTTATCAAAATTAACCTCAAGCTTTTGAATTGGAGCCGGTGTCTGAGGCGTAACAAAACTTGCAGCAGCATCATCAATATCAATCCTTTGATTTGCAGTATTTTCTGGGCTCTCTGTTGGATTAACAACCACAAATTCATTTGCAATGTCATCATAAGTATCCACACCTTTTTTATATTCAAGCTGGATGGTAATTAACTTAATTAAAGACCCGACAAATACAGTAAGGCATAGTATCATAAGGATAAAATAAAACTTCTTTACATTTTCCTTAGCTTTAGCTATCTTCATACTTCTGTCCTTTTCCTCATACTCTTTTATAGCTTCTTCAGCGATACTTTCACCCTGACTGTTAGTTAATCCAATAACATCTATAACACTTTTTTTGTTTTCTTCCATGCCACACACCTCAAAGCTTTAATTATGTGAAATATACGACTTTTTCCTCAGGCTCTTCATCCTTAACTACACTTGTAGCATATAGAATTGGTCCTTCTCCTTTATATGCAGGATTGTATTCACATCTTACCTTTGCTGTAACCTTAACCCAGTCTTTATCTTTAAACTGTCCTGCATCACTGTACTTTGTAATAAATCCTACGAATGCAAGGTCATCTGCACAGCAAGTCATGGCAAATCTGCCTGGTACAAAAAATCCATCTGGGAACTTTCCGTTCTTATATACCATTCCCTTAAAGCAGACAACTTTGTTATCATACTTTCTTGGATTATCTGCAGCATCCATATACCAAAGGCCATAATCATCATCTTCTATTAAAATAGTGTCAGCATTGATATCAAAAGGAAGTTCTTCTTCAACTTCACCGCCAACTTCACCATCAACACTTTCATATATAATCTGTGCCTGTCTGTTAATCATCTTAATCTTTCTTCTAAATGCCAGCTTATCTGTTTCAGGAGTACATCTGTTAAATATAATCATATCTGCATTAGATAAACTGTCCACCATAAGATTACCCATGTTATTAATATAATTTAAAAATGTTGTGGCATCTGCTGTTGTTATTATCTGAACTAACATCCATTTCTTTGGCAAATCAAGATCCGCTATATATTCTATCGGCCAAGTTCCATTATATTCAATAAGAATTCTCTTAGGTTTATACTTTGAATTTAGTTTTTTAAGAAGCTGCTCATTAAGTTCTTCCATATCCTCAACAAATTCAACATATATTCTCATTGAAGCTAATTCTTTAATATTATATTCTTCAATTCCCTCTTCGCAGCAAATAATAAGAGTATTATCATTTGAAGCAAATTCAGGATCTCTTATTGTTTCATTAATAAAAGATGTCTTTCCGCTCTCTAAAAATCCTGTTATTAAAAATACAGGTATATCCATCTGTATACATTCCTTTCTTTACAGCAAGAATAATTTCTGTAATTCATCCTCATTAAGATTAGTTCCAATTACACATAATCTTCCTGTATAATCTGCAGCTCCTCTTCTTATCTCATACTCACCTGGTACAAGGTCAAAATGGAACCATTCTCCTTCTGCTGCTGGAAGAATTCCCTTTGCACGAAGTATAATACCATACTCTTCACCATTGGCAAGCTTAGAAACAGCTGCCTCAAGTTCTTCCTTAGTATACTTTCTAGGAGTTTCCTTACCCCAGCTTGTAAATACTTCATCTGCATGATGATGGTGGTGATGGTCATGGTCATGATTGTGGCATCCACACTCACAATTCTCATCATGTTCATGGTGATGATGATCATGGTCATGGTCGTGATCGTGATCGTGGTGTTCATGGTCATGGTCATGATGATGCTCGTGGTCATGGTCATGGCAGCCACATTCACAATTTTCATCATGCTCATGATGATGATGGTGGTCCTCGTGATGGGACTTAAGTAGTTCTTCTTCGAATGTATTCTTCTGCTCCATGGCATTAAGAATAGCTGCTCCCTCTATATCATCCCAAGGTGTTGTTACTATAACAGCCTTGTCATTATGTTCCTTTATCATATTAAGAACTGTTTCTAACTTTTCGTCACTTATGTTCTGTGTTCTGCTTAAAATAATAGTCTTTGCACTTTCTATCTGATTGTTGAAAAACTCGCCAAAGTTCTTCATATACATCTTACACTTATTAGCATCAACTACTGCAGTAAAACTGTTAAGTTCTATCTCAACATCACTCTCTACACCCTGTACAGCCTTTATAACGTCTGATAACTTTCCTACTCCTGATGGTTCTATAATAACTCTGTCAGGTGCATAAGTCTTTAATACTTCACTAAGAGCCTTTCCAAAGTCTCCAACAAGTGAACAGCATATACAGCCTGAATTCATCTCTGTAACATTAATTCCTGCTTCCTTTAAGAAGCCGCCATCAATACCGATCTCACCAAATTCATTCTCAATCAGTACTATCTTCTGTCCCTCAAATACTTCTTTAATTAACTTCTTAATAAGTGTTGTCTTTCCAGCACCTAAAAAACCTGATATAATGTCTATCTTTGTCATTTAAACCATTCCTCCATCTTTAGACACGATCTTTCATATTATAAATATGTACTTGTGTGTCTATATAATAATCCTTATACCATAATAATACATTTATAAAAAATTTGCAAGTTTTATCTTTATTCTCCTATATAATAATAAGAAGACTAATAAGATTTACTTACCAGTCTTCCTTTATTTTTATTTTATTTCTTCCAAATCATATGTATCTCGTTTTATATCAACGCTAAATTCTCTCTTTTCTCCTTCAGGAGATTCTAATGTAAATGTTGTTTTTCCATCTCTTTTTATTTCAGCATGCACTTTCCAGCATTCCAGGCCATCTTCATATTTAATAGATAAGTCTCCGTATTTTTCATCATCAAAATATACTTTATAAGTGTCATCAAATGTATATTCTTCTCCGCTTAACAGTAAATCTGTGCTGTAAACAAATGGATTAACTAATCTAAATACTGTTATTATAATAATCAATAAAGCACTTATTGACACACCCGCTATTCTTATCTTTTTATTATCAAATATTGCTATTGGATAAATAATAGCTGCTGCTGCACAAAAGATACTTATTAAAATATATCTTGGATATGAAAAAATAAAGTATGATAAATATGCCGCATATTGCTCAAGTGTTAAAGATATCATTGGTAAAAGAATAAGTAATCCCCACCATTTATTCTTTTTCATATAATAACCTATATACCCCATTGGAAGGCAAAGGATTGTCCATATAAACCAAAACTTGTAGTAACCAAATAAGCCCCAATGTTGCCAGCTGAAAGGTACCTGTATAAGGTAAACAAGAGGCTGACTTATTAAAAAGAACACAAAGCACTTCAAAGCTGCATCTTTATTAGATTTACTATTCATTATAATAATAATACCTAATAAAATCCATACTTCAAATGTTACGGCTATTGTGTTAAATGATGTATATTGTAAAGCAGGTACTATAGCCATAATGGCAGTGTACACGCCGGCTATTATAGATGCTATAATAACCTTTTTCCATGTTAAATCAATCCCACCAAATAATTTTTTTAAAGATCTCATACTCAATACTCCTTAAAATGTTAGATTTATATTATTACTTTTACAAAAGTTATTATAGCATATAGCTTATTTTTTTACAACAAGAAGAGCAGGCCATAATCCTGCTCTTCTTTGGATATGTTGATTATATGTCATCCTCGCCTTGAAGCGCGTCATAACCATGTTCACCTGTTCTTACCTTAACAACATCATCAACGTCATAGATAAATATCTTGCCATCACCGATGTTACCAGTGTAAAGAACCTCTCTTGCTGAATCTACAACCTTTTCAACTGGTACTGCAGAAACAACCATCTCAAGTTTCATCTTAGGATTTAAGTTAAGTTCCTCTATCTCAACACCACGATATTTTCTAAGGTGTCCCTTTTGGATACCACAACCCATAACATTTGTAACTGTCATACCTGTTACACCGATTCCGTTCATAGCCTCTTTAACTGCCTCAAATCTTGCTGGGTTAAATATCATAACAACCTTTGTAAGTCTTGATGATTTCTTAGTTGTATATGTTTCAACTGGAACTGCTTTTTCTACAGGCTGAGTTTTTCCTGTAACAGTCTTTGGTTCAGGAAGTACTGCCTGCATAGCTGAAGATGTTGCAACAGCCATAGCTGGCATAAAGTCTGCATATGCTGAAGGAAGGTTATGCTCTGTTGCATCAAGTCCTGTTGTTTCTTCTTCCTCAGTAACTCTAAGGCCGTGATATTTCTCAATAATTTTAAATACTATTGTAATAGTAATTGCTGTCCAAGCTGCTACTGCAACAAATCCTAATAACTGTATTCCTAACTGTTTAAATCCACCACCATAGAATAATCCTTTACCTACACCATTTGCTCCTGTTGAGAATAAACCAACTGCAATTGTTCCCCATACACCATTTGCAAGATGTCCTGCACATGCACCAACAGGGTCATCAATATATAATTTTGTATCTATAAATTCTACTGCAAGTACTACTATAAATCCTGAAACAATACCTATAATAATTGAACCAAGTGCATCTGTACAATCACAAGGAGCTGTTATAGCTACAAGTCCTGCAAGTGATGCGTTAAGGCTCATTGAAACATCAGGTTTTCCATCTTTAACCCATGTAAAAATCATTGTTACTACTGTTGCAACTGCTGGAGCAAGAGTTGTTGTTACAAATATTTTTGCAAGCATATCTGTATCTGTTGCTGCTGCACCGTTAAAACCATACCATCCAAACCAGAGAATAAATACACCTAAAGCACCAATTGTTAAGTTATGTCCTGGAATAGCTTTTACTTTAATCTTACCAGTCTTTTTATCTTTTTTATACTTACCAATACGAGGTCCAAGGATTTTAGCACCGATTAAAGCACTAATACCACCTACCATATGAATTGCTGTTGATCCAGCGAAATCATGGAATCCAAGTTTTACTAACCATCCGTCACTGTTCCATATCCATCCTGCTTCGATTGGATATATAAAAGCTGAAATAGCAGCTGAATAAATACAGTATGCTGAGAACTTAGTTCTTTCAGCCATTGCACCAGATACTATTGTAGCAGCTGTTGCACAGAAAATTAAGTTAAATACAAAGTTTGAAGAATCAAATGCATTAAAATCTGAAAATATCTTAAAGCCAGGTGTTCCTACTATACCACCAAACTGCTGTTTTCCCATCATAAGTCCATATCCTAATAATATAAACATTACAGTTCCTATACAAAAGTCCATAAGGTTCTTCATGATAATGTTACCAGCATTCTTTGCTCTCGTAAATCCACTCTCAACCATTGCAAAACCACACTGCATGAAAAATACAAGGGCTGCACCTATTAAAAACCATACTGCAAAAACTTCTTTAGTAACCATACTTGAAATTGTACTATCCATATTTTATCCTCCTCAATGACTAAAAACGGGGCATGAGCTTTTTTATAAAAGTTCATACCCCGTTGTATGTTAATAGTTTCATTTATCGCGCAATAAATATGAAATTAAAAATCGTTACTGTCCATAGTAACAAAAAAAACAAAGTACATCCATCTATCAGAACGCCTTTGTTCAAAAAATAAATTATATACAAAATGTGTTTTGGATTTCAAAACCATTTATCTTATGAACAAATAATACTACCATCTAAGACAAATGTCAACATCTAAAAATGTTTTTTTATATATACAATTTTTTATTTTAAATTTGTTAAGTCGAAACTATACTATTTTTTATCCAGTACAACCCTTTTACTCCAGTTAAATCTAAAATATAAGAATCTTTATTTTTGTTTATTTCAACATGTCCATCTTTTGATCCCGCAAATTCAGAAAGAGAAAGTTCTCCTGTATATGTCAGTTTATATGAATCTATAGGCTTTTTTTCCTCAAAGATAGGTGCTATTGTAAGCATACATAAAAACTTATTATTCTTTATATAGTAACCAATGTAACCCATTATTGAA
>JAILNW010000029.1 GCA_024691145.1 Lachnospiraceae bacterium | reverse complement strand
TATGTGGGACTTTTTGCCTTCAAGAGACATATATGTATTAGGAAGCACAAAAGACACTGTAATGATTGATATAAGAAAAAAGGAGGAATATTGTAAAGGACATATAGCAGGCATGATTAATATTTTCGAGGAGGAACTGTTTAACAATACAGATATATTAATGCCATATAAGAATGTAATTTTATGCTGCAATAGAGGAAATAGAGGATTGATAGTGGCGAAGAAATTATCTTCAATGTACAAGAATAAAAATTTTTTTAATGTATATGGTGGAATGTATCATTTTATTGGTGAAAAGGAAAGATGTAATGGAAATTAGAAAAAAGATATGATATAATAGGCATTGGTATAAAAAACACTTATTTTGAAAGAGAAGAAACATATGATATATAAATTAATAGCACCATGTCATTTTGGCATGGAATCGGTTTTAAAAAGAGAGATTATAGATTTAGGTTATGATATTGATACTGTAGAGGATGGTAAGGTTACTTTTATTGGTGATGAGGAAGCTATATGCAGAGCTAATATATGGCTTAGAACCACAGAGAGGGTACTTATTCAGGTGGCAAAGTTTAAAGCAACTACATTTGATGAATTATTTGAAAATACAAAAGCAGTTGATTTTTCACCTTTTATTCCATCAGATGGCAGATTCTGGGTAACTAAGGCTACATCAATAAAAAGCAGGCTTTTTAGTCCTTCAGACATTCAATCAATTATAAAAAAAGCCATGGTAGAAAGCATGAAGAAGCATTACAATGTACAATGGTTTGAAGAAAATGGAGCGGATTATCCTTTAAGGGTTACTATTATGAAGGATGAAGTTACATTAGGGCTGGATACATCAGGGGTGTCACTGCATAAGAGAGGCTATAGAAAACTAGCAGGAAAAGCACCACTTACAGAGACTCTTGCATCAGCAATCATCATGTTATCTCCATATAACGCTGACAGGCATTTGATTGACCCATTCTGCGGCAGCGGAACAATACCTATAGAAGCAGCCATGATAGGTGCTAATATCGCTCCTGGGCTTAATAGAAGCTTTATATCAGACCAATGGTCTTTTATACCATCTAAACTCTGGAAAGAGGCATATGATGAAGCAAGAGAGCTTATAAAAACAGACGTTAATATGAGTATACAGGGATTTGATATAGATGATGAAATGGTTAAAATAGCTCGTAATAACGCAAGACTTGCAGGGGTAGATAAGTATATACATTTTCAGCAAAGAGAATTAAAGAATCTTAGTACACCAAATAAATACGGATTTATTATTACTAATCCGCCTTATGGAGAGAGACTAGAAGATAAGAAAGCCATGGTTCCATTGTATAAGCAGATAGGACAGAAGATAGCAGAACTTGACACATGGTCTGTGTATATGATTACAGGATTTGAAGAAGCCCAGAAGTATATAGGAAAGAAGGCAGATAAAAACAGAAAGATATATAATGGTATGCTAAAAACATATCTGTATCAGTATATGGGACCAAAGCCACCAAAGAAAGCAGCAGAATAAGAAAGGAAAGATTAATTATGAAAAGAAGAATAGTATTTGCAACATCTAATGAAGGAAAGATTAGAGAAATAAAAATGATATTAAAAGATCTTGATTGTGAGGTTGTTTCCCTTAAAGAGGCAGGAATTGATGCAGACATTGTAGAAGATGGAGAGACATTTGAAGATAATGCGATAATTAAAGCTGAAACAATTATGAAACTTACTAATGATATAGTAGTTGCTGATGATTCAGGTCTTGAGGTAGACTATCTTGATAAGGCACCTGGGGTATATTCGGCAAGATTTTTAGGAGAGGATACACCATATTCAGTTAAGAATAAGTACATAATTGATAAACTTGAAGGTGTGGAAGTTGAAAAAAGAACTGCCAGATTCGTATGTACAATAGCATGTGCATTTCCTGATAAGGAAACTGTTGTAAAGAGGGCAACAATAGAAGGATATATAGGTTATGAAGAAAAAGGAACTAACGGATTTGGTTATGATCCAATATTTATGTATCCTCAATATAATTGTACAACAGCTGAGCTTTCATCAGATAAGAAAAATGAGATAAGTCACAGAGGGAAGGCCTTAAGACTTATGAAACCAGTAATTGAAGAGTATATAAAAAATAATTAGAGGAAGTGTAAAGGTTGAAGATACTAGTTGTTAGTGATACTCATGGATATAATGATAATCTGGAAAAGGTAATAACGTTAGAAGAACCGTTTGATATGATGTATCATCTTGGGGATTTTGAAGATTCATATAGTGTAGAAAAACTTGCAAAAACAGGAGTAGTCTTTGTAAGAGGAAACAATGATTATTTTGGAGATTATCGTGATACCAGAATAATAGAACTGGAAGGCAATCGTATACTGCTTACTCATGGACATAAATACAGAGTTGGTATGTTAGGTTATGACAGGTTATTATATGCTGCCATGGAAGAGGGAGCTAATTATGTTATATTTGGACATACTCATAAACCATTGCTTGAGGAGGAAAGCGGTGTTACATTTTTAAATCCAGGAAGTCTTACTTACCCAAGACAGGAAGGAAGAAAGCCAACCTATGCTGTTTTAAATGTAAGCGAGTATGGCGTAATAACGATTCAGCAAAAGGAACTTAGTCAATAAAAAAAGATAAAAGGCAGGAAGCAAAATTGCTTACCTGCCTTAATTGTGTGCGCCAAGCATGGCACTAGTCTAGTTGGTGAAAGTCCAACCACGGGTATTTACCGCCAAGTGTAGTGAACCACAAGCTGGTATCAGTAATGATATAGGTGGAGGAAGTGGTGTAGCAAAACTCTTGAGCCTACGAA
>JAILNW010000028.1 GCA_024691145.1 Lachnospiraceae bacterium | reverse complement strand
AAAAAACTTTTACTTTATTCTACAATATGGTATAATTGTGTATAGTGAGTTATTAATACAGGGATATTTGACGATTTATGACTCTCAAAACATAATTTATAGAAATGAGGACAAGACAAAATGGATAAAGTAAAAGTTGGAGTTTTATCGGCAGTGGCAGTTGCGTCGATAGCATGTGTAGTAGCAGGATATGACAAAAAGGGCGAAGGAAGCAAAACTTATGTTAATCTTGGCAAATATAAAGGAATAGAGGCAGAAGCATTAAAGAAGGATGTATCAGAGGAAGAAATTAACAGTGTTATAGATCAATATTTGCAGAGCAGTACTATTAAGGATGAAACTAATACAACTGTAGATGACGGTGAGACTATTAATATTAACTATAGTGGAAAGATCGATGATGTTGCATTTGAAGGAGGAACAGCAGAGGATCAGATGCTTACTATAGGTTCTCATATGTTTATTGAAGGATTTGAAGAGGGACTTATTGGAAAGAATGTCGGAGATACAGTTCAGATTCAGGTTACTTTTCCGGATCCATATGTTAATAATCCTGATCTTGCAGGTAAACCGGCAGTATTTGATGTAACTATTAATTACATTACCAGAGCAGCACAGGCAACAGATGAAGATATTAAAGCAATAGGAACATATGAGTCACTTGAAGCATTAAGAAACAATGTGGTGAATATACTTACTCAGAATAAAGAGACAGAATCTGATAATAAATTTCAGTTACTTGTTATGGCAAAGGTTGTTAATGCATGTGAATTTGGCGATATAACATATAGTGATATAGAAGATTTATATAATGATGAATATACTTACTATGATAATTATGCCACATATAATTTAGGAGGCATGGATGTATTTTTAGAGAACATACAGATGACAAAAGAGGAATTTGAACAATTGATTCTTGAAGTATCAATAAGAAAATATAAAGAAGATTTAGTTTTAGATAAAATTGCTAAGGCAGAAAAGATAACAATTAGTAACAAAGAGTATAAAGAGGCATTAGAGGAAGCTAAACCTACATATGCTAATTATGGTATTACTGAGGAAGATTTTATAAAATCTAACGGTGGTGAGAAGGCTTATAAGTTAGGTTTAAGGAGAGAAAAAACAAAAAAATATGTTATTGAAAAAGCAAAAGTATCTGAGTACGTTGATACTATAGAGGACGTGCAAGTGGGAATAGATGAGTATATAGGTGATGGAGCAACTAATAGCGAAGAAGAAGAAGACTAATAATAATTATATGATTCACCCGAAGGCTAAAACCTCCGGGTGAACTCAAATTTGCTAAATAGCGAGGTATTTGTTATGGCTGATAAGATTTATTTAAAAAAACTTGTACAATCGGTAGTTAACAATATAGGAACTAAAAGCAATAATATTATGTTTATAAGACATTACAACTCATTGTTTTTAACAAAATATGAGATTGTAGGTATATTAGAAGACTGTGGTATCAGAATTCTATTTCATGAATATGAATCAGATTCAATGCAGGAGGCTTATGAGCCTTTTCTTGAATGGATCAGGGAAATATATGAAGAGGAATTTAGCAGTTACATGTCAGTAAAGGAATTTATTGACGAGTGTAATGTTTATCCGCTTCTTGAAGACTCTATTATTTCATTTATTGAAACAGGTCGTTGCATAAGACAGGATGAGATTATAATCTCAGAGATACTGGAAGAACGACTTCAGTTTTATGATTCCTTAAGAAATATTTTTAATTATATAATGAGCAAGATGAAGATATTTATGGTACTTAGCAGAATTCATCTTGCAAACTATTCATCCATGGAATGGCTTTATGAATTCTTACAGGACAATAATAATTGTAATTATGGTTTATTTATGACATTTAATGAATCATTTCCGATACATAGCAGTTTAACATATATCTTTAAGAAATTCTTAGGCATGGTTGAACTTAATAATTACTTTTTTGACTGGGACATAGTATCTAAAGAGAAAATTGATGAAAAGCAGATAAGATTTACACCAGACAAGCAGGATATATCAGAATATATAAGAAAACTTAATAATATGTATTTGCTGCATGCAACAAAACAGGCAATATCATATCTTGAGATTATAAATCAGAGCATTGACAGAGACAAGATACAGATAGATGCAGAGGATATTTATCAGATTTACAGGCTTTATGCACTTATATCCATTTCAAATGACGATAGTAACACTGCAATTTTACTTGCAGGTAACTATATATATAATGATGGCATGGATTTGAAAAATAAATTCTGGTTTAATTACATACATGGACTGGCGCAGATATCCTTGCTTCAGAAAAATATGGCACTTGCAAGTTATGAGATTTGCCTGTCCATAGCTAAGAAGTTAAATGATGAATATCTTTTATTTAAAGCAGAATACTTACGTTGCATAACGGTTAATTATAACTGGTCACAGATGTTTTTAGTTGATTTTTCGCTATTAAATATAAGTGAAGATTTTGTTGAGAAACTAAAAAAATACGGATATGAGAATGCTCTTGCGTATATTTATGTTTATTCATATGAAAATACTGCAGAATTTGTTGAAAATTATGCCAAGGGCAGAATAAAGGAACTTACATATTTTGATAAAGGTATTGAGATAGGAAGAAAACTGAACAATACAGCATTCTTGAGAAGTGCTTATATGAAAAATATCCTTCTTTATTCAGGTGCCGGATATCATGATATTTCAAACAAATTTTATGAAAAAAGGTTAGAGATAGTAAAACTTGAACGACGTAAGGAGAGGGAAGCACATACTTATAATGGTATGGGATTCAACTGCATTATAACAGAAAAATATAATCATGCTGACCAGTATTTTAAACAGGCACTTGATATACATTTTAAATTGAAGAATATGTATAATATTGCAGAGACAATGTATAATGCAGCTACTAACTGTTTTATGGCAGGAGATTTTTATAATGCTTATTACTGCGTTGAAACAGCAATTTACATATTGGACAGAATAGGACTTCAGAGCGTTCAGATGTGTAACGCTTCTAAACTTTATGGTATAGCAGGACTTAGCTGTTATTATACAGGTGAACCATATAAAAGCATAAGTTACCTTAGAAAGATGGAGCTTGTTATGAGTCATATACTTAATGCTGAGAAACCTGATTATACTAACTGGTATGAAGACCTTTGTTTTTATTATATGTTAAAGGGAATTGTTGAAAGCGAGAATGATCCTTATGTTGCTATAGAATATTTAAAACTGGCATCAAAAATGCAGAATAATTACAAAGGAAACCGCTTTATAACTTATTCATATTTGTCGATAGCCATGGCAAATACATACAGAATACTTAAAGATGAAGAAAAGGCCAGAGAGGAATTAGAAAAAGCAATACAGTATTCTATGGAAAATGGATACAGCAGCAAGGCAAGACTTTTAATATCTCATCTTGAGGGTAACAGAAAGGTTCAAAACAGTACCATTTCATGCTTTACTATTGAGGATTATGAGAGAATTAAGAAACTTGCAAGAAGTGAAGGAAATTATATGAGACTTCTTGGAAGGGAAAAGGATATCAGTATTCTTTCGAAATGGCAGGAGACACTTAAGAATAACAGAAATGATGAAAATAAGCTTATTACCAATGCTATGGTTTCCATTATTAATACATTTAACCTTGATGGTGGCATTTATATAAAATATGAGGCTGGAAAGTATAAAGCAAGATATTGTGATAAAAAGTATCAGTATACGGATGAAGTTATTAATAAGATTGCTGGATATTTTGAAAAAAACCCAAACAATTTTTTAGTTAACAGAATAGACAAAAATTTTGTTGATTATACAGAAGTTGTTGATATATTCGGGGTAAATAATATAGCAACCCTTATAGGTGTGCCCCTTGTTGATAATATGCGTATAAACAATATATTTTTAACTTATGTGGAAATTCACAGAAACTTTACCGCTAATAAGAGTCTTATGAGCCAGGACAATCTGACTATGATAAAGACAGCATTTGAACAGCTTATACTTGCATGTCAGAAGTATGAGAGGGCAAATGAAATAGAAAAGATGAATCTTAAGCTTAAAGATATGTCATACAGAGATCCACTTACAGGACTTTATAACAGACAGGGACTTAATTATTGTATTGATAAGTATAAGCTTGATGTTAAAAACTGTGATAATTATGTTATGTACATGGATCTTGATGATTTTAAAACATATAATGACCTGTATGGACATGCAATAGGCGATAAGGTTTTAATTTATTTTTCCAGAGTAATAAAAGAAAGAATTAAAAGATATGGTTATAGTGTAAGATATGGTGGAGATGAGTTTGTTGCCATTCTTCATAATATAAATGTGGAGGAACTTATTCATCTTATAGACATGATTAAAGCCGATGTTTCTGATGCAGTTACTGATATTCTTAATAAATATTATACAGGCAGCCAGAAAATACCTGATAATAAAGCAATTGATTGTTCCATAGGAATAGCAGATTTTAGAGATTATTCCTATAGTGGCATATCTGAGGCATTAAGAAGGGCGGATCAGGCTTTGTATAGCATAAAGGATCACCATAAAGGCGGATTTGAGTTCGCATAAAACGGAAAATTTAAGTTACTGTTTTCAAAACTTTTCGTAGGAACATTTTGTAAATATATATTGTAAAAATTATCCATTTGTGGTAAGATATAATAGTAATACAGTTGAAACTATGTTGTGTTATAATTTTTTAGAAAGAAAAGAGGAAACAGTATGAAGAAAATTTTATCATTAGCATTAGTTGCAGCAATGACTGTTGGATGCCTTGCTGGCTGTGGTAAGAAGAGCGACTCAGGAAGTGGCAGCGGATCTGGTTCAGGATCAAAGTCAGGATCAGACGGAAAGGTTTACTTCTTGAACTTTAAGCCAGAGGCTGAAAAGGCTTGGCAGAAATTGGCAAAGGCTTATACTAAGGAAACTGGTGTTGACGTTAAGGTTGAAACAGCAGCATCAGGAACTTATGAAGAGACATTAAGAGCTGGTATGGACAAGAAAGATGCTCCAACATTATTCCAGATTAATGGACCAGTTGGTCTTGCTACTTGGAAAGATTACTGCTATAATATGGCTGACAGTGATTTCTATGGAGAACTTACTTCTGATGATTTTGCATTAAAGGGAGACAACGGAGAAGTATTAGGTATTGCATATTGTGTTGAGACATATGGAATTATTTACAACAAGACTATTCTTGATACTTATTTTACAAAAGACTATGCAGCATGCAAGTCTGTAGAAGAAATCAATGGATTTGATATGTTAAAGAAGGTTGCTGACAGCATCCAGGAGAATAAAGCTGATCTTGGTGTTGAGGGTGCATTTACTTCAGCTGGTATGGATTCATCATCTGACTGGAGATTCAAGACTCACCTTGCAAACTTACCATTATATTATGAATTCCAGGCAGAAAAGTATAAAGGACAGCCTGAGAAGATTAAAGGAAGCTTTATCGATAACTACAAGAAGATCTGGGATCTTTATATAACAGATGCTACTGTTGATTCTAAGTTATTAAGCTCTAAGACTGGTGATGAAGCTACTTCTGAGTTCGCACTTGGAAAAGCTGTATTCTATCAGAATGGTACTTGGGCTTGGGGCGACCTTTCAAAAGCTGGTATGACTGGCGATCAGTTAGGTATGTTACCAATCTATATCGGTGCTGACGGAGAAGACAAGCAGGGACTTTGTACAGGTTCAGAAAACTATATGTGTGTTAATGCTAATGCTTCAGAGGCTGACATTAAGGCTACATTAGATTTCATGAAGTGGCTTGTAACTTCTGAGACAGGAACAACTGCACTTGCTGTTGATATGGGATTTGTTTGCCCATTTAAGTCAGCTAAGCAGTCTGACAATCCTTTAATTCAGATAGCTGATAAGTATATTGCTGATGGAAAGACTTCTGTATCTTGGAACTTCCCAGCTATTCCTTCTGAGGAGTGGAAGGACGGCGTTGGTGCTGCTCTTACTGAATATGCTCAGGGAACTGGCGAATGGGATGCAGTTAAGAAGGCATTCGTTGATGGATGGGCTACAGAAGTTGAAGCTACTAAGGCTTTACAGTAATTTATAATAATTATTTAAAAATAATCCCAAGGGGATGGGCAAAGCCCATTCCCTTGTTTTGGGTATTGAAGGAATTGAGTATATAAAGTTTATGGAGGGATACTGGTAAATGGAAAAAGCGATTAAAAAATATTTTCCTGTATTTGCATTACCAACAATACTTGCATTTGTATTAGGATTTATCATACCATTTATATTGGGTATATATCTTTCTTTTTGTAAGTTTACTACACTTGATAATGCAGAGTATATAGGATTAGAGAATTATAAAAGAATATTTGGCGACGAGAGATTTATACATGCCATTTTGTTCACTGTAATGTTTACTATTGTAAGTGTAATTTCACTTAACATAGTGGCATTTGCTGTTGCCAAAGCACTTACGAGAGGTTTTTTTGGAACTAACTTTTTTAGAACTGTATTTTTCATGCCTAACGTAATAGGTGGTGTTGTTGCTGGTTACATCTTGAAAAAACTTATTGATACAATACTTACAATAACACTTGAATCTACTATGACATTTTCAGCAAAATATGGTTTCTGGGCACTTGTTATTGCCATTGCATGGCAGCAGATTGGATACCTTATGATTATATATATTGCAGGTATTCAGAATGTTCCGCCAGATCTTATTGAAGCAGCAAAGATAGATGGTGCCAGTAAGATTCAGACATTGTTTAAGGTTACTATACCTATGCTTATGCCATCAATTACAATTTGTGTATTTTTAACTTTAACAAATTCATTTAAATTATTTGATCAGAACTTAACTTTGACTAATGGTGATCCATCAACTAAGAGTGAGATGCTGGCACTTAATATATTTAATACATTTTATGGAAGAGTAGGTCAATCTGGTGTTGGACAGGCTAAAGCAGTTGTATTTACAATTATGGTTGCAATTGTAGCATTAATTCAGCTTTCTTTCACTAGAAGAAAGGAGGTACAGCAGTAATGGCTAAGAAACAAAGAGTAGGAGATAAGATATCAAGTCTTAACGTATTTTTAGGAATACTTATGACTTTAATATCAGTAATTTATGTAATACCAATTGTGCTTGTTGTTGTAAACTCCTTTAAATCAAAAGTGTATATTAATGACAAGGAACACTTTTTCAAATTACCAACGGAGGAATCATATATAGGATTTCAAAATTATTTAGAAGGTGCAGAGAAGATAGATATAGCACATTCTTTCCTGAATACAGTTATTATTACTATCGGATCTGTTGCAGCAATTGTTTTATTTTGCTCAATGACAGCATGGTATATTTCAAGAGTAAAGAATTACTTTACACACTTTTTATATATGTTGTTTGCAATATCAATGATTGTACCATTCCAGATGGTAATGTATCCTCTTTCTAAGGTTGCAGATGAATTAAATCTTAACAATCCGGTATCTATTATATTGGTTTATCTTGGATTTGGAGCAGGACTTGCGGTATTTATGTTTGCTGGTTTTGTTAAGTCTATACCACTTGAGATAGAAGAAGCTGCCATGATTGACGGATGCAGTCCAATTGCAACATTCTTCAGAGTTGTATTACCTATTATGAAACCGACAGCTATAACAGTTTCTATTCTTCAGGCTATGTGGATATGGAATGATTATCTGTTACCATATCTTGTACTTAAGAAGGATTATAAGACTATTCCGATTGCCATACAATACCTTAAAGGTGGATTTGGTTCGGTAGAATGGGGTCATATGATGGCCATGCTTACTGTAAGTATTATACCTATTATAGTATTCTACATAGTTTGTCAGAAGTATATAATTAAAGGTGTTGTAGCAGGAGCAGTTAAAGGTTAATAATAAGATTATTATAGAAGGAGCCACAGGAAAATGAAACCTGTGGCTCTTAATGTGTGCGCCAAGCATGGCACTAGTCTAGTTGGTGAAAGTCCAACCACGGGTATTTACCGCCAAGTGTAGTGAACCACAAGCTGGTATCAGTAATGATATAGGTGGAGGAAGTGGTGTAGCAAAACTCTTGAGCCTACGAA